>NZ_JAQMSD010000056.1 GCF_028330525.1 Spirulina sp. CS-785/01 | reverse complement strand
CCGTTGTTTCAGACACTTGTGAGAGACATTTTCTCCCCCTCTCCCAAGGTTGGGAGAGGGGGTTGGGGGGTGAGGGCGACTCCAAACCGCCATATCTCGTTACCCACCTTGACAGGGCTGGGTGGGCATTGCCCACCCTACCTATTGCACTATTTTAGCTGTGTCAAGGCATTAGACTCAGAAGGGGCGTTTCTCTAACCAAAACTCGCCAAGGCGTTATCAATATTACTGCGCACTGATGCCGCCGACTGGTGTAATGCCTCCTGCTCCTCCTCCGTTAACTTTAACTCTAAAATACTCTCAACCCCTTGATTGCCTAAACGACAAGGGACCCCGATAAAAATATCCTTGAGGCCATATTCCCCATTGAGATAAACCGCAGCAGGGAGGAGACGGGATTGGTTATTTAAAATCGCCCCGGCCATTAAACAGGCCGACGAAGAGGGGGCATAATAAGCCCCCCCTCGTTTGTATAATTTCACTAACTCTGCTCCTCCGTTGCGGGTGCGCTCCGTGAGTCGCTCAATGGTGGCTGGGTCTAATAATTCCGGGAGAGGAACACCCCGCACGGTACAATAGCGGGGAAGTGGGATCATTAAATCCCCATGGCCGCCTAATACTAAGGTAGTGACATCGCCAATGGACACCCCTAACTCCATGGCAATAAAGGTTTGGAGACGGGCCGAGTCTAAAACCCCGGCCATGCCAATGACGCGCTGAGGGGGCAATCCTGTCACCTTCCACGCTAAATAGGTCATGACATCCAAGGGGTTAGTGACTAGCATTAACATTGCATTGGGAGAGTAGGAAATAGCCTGTTTGGCGGCTTCTCCCACTACTTTGGCATTCGTGCCGATTAAATCATCCCGACTCATTCCGGGTTGACGCGGCAACCCGGCAGTCAGAATGACGAGATCAGAATTGGCTGTGTCTGCATAGTCATTTGTGCCAATAATGGTGCGATCGTGTAACTCTAACCCTTGGGCCTCGCTTAAATCTAAGGCCACCCCTTGGGGTAGTCCCTCCACAACATCTAACAGCACCACATCGGCTAAATTTTGCTCTATAATGCGCTGGGCGAGGGTACTCCCTACTTTACCGGCCCCAACAACTGTAACGCGAGCAGAGCGATATCCTGTCGATGTTGTAGAAGAATAATTCATAAGTTATCCCCGAATAATAAACAACTAGGGCTAGACCACTGGGTCTAGTCAACAGCTTCTAGTTGATCTAATCGTAGCCACATTCCGGGGGTAGGGACGTAAAATTTAACAAAAGCATAATCTCCCTCAGTTTCGACGATCTCGCCTTTGCTCTCAAATAAGTAAGCGGGAAAGCGAGTATCACTGGCTTTTGCCTCGATACTGTTTTCGAGTTGCTCTCGCACCACATGAACTAATGACCCTCGTTTCAGTTTTTTAGCCATAACACTCTCTGAATTGCGACAGTTTTAAGGATATTTTTCGTATTCTGACACAATTTCGCCGTTAATCTCGTTCGCTGCCGTCGGGCATGGTGGCCCCGGTCCATTCTATCCAAGTTAAAATGGCGGTACTTAATTCAGCACGGGTTAAATTGGCTTCGGTAAAGTTGACTCCGGTGAGATTGGTCCGCGCACAGTAGGTTTCAATTAAGTCTGCATGACTGAGATTGGCGTTGCGGAGGTTGGCCCGGCTTAAATCTGCCCGGTTGAGGCGAGTATAGCTTAAATCGGCTCGACTTAATTGGGCTTTATTTAATTTCGCGTTGGACAGGACGGACTGGTGTAAGTTGATTTCGGTTAAGTCGGCCTCGGATAAGATGGCCCGATCTAACTTCGCATTACACAGGGTAGCGGCGGCTAAGTTGGCCTCGGCTAAATTGGCCTCTTGTAAGTAGGCCCCACTCAAGTCGGCCCCGGCTAAATTAGCCCCTTGTAAGTCGGCCCCCCGAAAATTGACTTCTTGCAAATTTGCCCGACTCATTTCTACTTTGGACAAGTCGGCCCCTTTTAAGTCGGCCCCCCGTAGGTCCACTCCGGTGAGAATGGCCCCGATTAAATTGGCGGTATAGATGCGCCTTTCTTCCCGTAAATTGGCCCCCCGTAAACAAGCCCCGGTTAAGTTGGCCCCACTGAGGTCACTGCCGCGCAAGTCGGCTTCGATGAGGTTAGCATCAAGGAGGGTGGCGAGGGTGAGATCGGCGCTGCGGAGGTTGGCCCCTTGTAAGCTGGCCCCGTGTAAGTCTGCGTTGTGGAGGTTGGCCCCGGCGAGGGAGGCTTGATTGAGGTTAGCCCCACTGAGTTTAGCCCCGTTTAAGTTGGCTTTGTTGAGTTGGGCCCGGCTGAGGTAGGCGAGGATGAGGATGCTGCTGTGGAGGTCGGCGTGATGGAGGTCGATGCCGATGAGGTCGGCTTCGAGGAGGTTGGCCCCGCTTAATTGGATGCCTTGAAAGTGGGTTTCTCCGCTTTCGTATCGTTGGATGAGGTCTTGGGGGGTCATGAGGGTAGGGGGTAGTAGGGTTTCATGGCTTGCGCGATCGCTTCTGCGGCTTGTTGGCTTTCGTCGGGGGCCTCTAGGTGTTGGGCGGTTTTGTAGAGGTTTTGTTCTAAGTAGGTAAATTCTCGGTAGGTTTCGTAGAGTTGTCGGAGGAGTTGATCAAAGGATTGGGTGCGTAAACTGGACCATTCGTTTCCGGTGGTTTCAAATTTATGATTGAGGGTGGAGAAGCTGAGGATTTTGGCCCGGAGGGGGTTGGCATATTTCATTACTTCTAGGCGAATTTCAAAGGGATCATAGGCTTTATGGGAGGGGTGATGGGTTTGCAGTTGGGTTTGTAGGAAGGCGGCGGTTTGGTTGCCTTGGGAGACGGTGGTTTTCTCGGTGTAGGCGGTTTGGTTGCGTTGGGTGTAGTTGGTGGTGTCGTCGGGGTTGTTGAGGTTGGGGGGTGAGGAGATGGGATTTTGTATGACTTCGGTGGCCATTTCGTCTGGGGAAGGTGGGGAGGGGGGGGAGTTGTCCTGGTTTGGGGGGGTAAATTCGGTGTTAGAAGGGGGTTGGGGGGTGAGGAATTGGGTGGAGTTGGCTTCAAGGGTGGGGTAGAGTCCTTGGAGTTGTTCGATGATGAAGTTGGCTAGTTGAGAATAGGCGACTTTTCGGTTTAAGTTGCCGACGATGTTGTAAAGGGTGGTGCTGAGTTCGTTGGTGCTGCTATGGCGACTTTGGAGGGTTTTTAGGAGTTCGATGAGGTCTAGTTGTAGGAGGGGTTGAATGTTATTTTCCCATTGATTATAACAGGCACAAAATAACAGTTTCCGAATGCGGAGGGATTGTTCGTGTTGGTCGAGGGATTGGGCAATGTTGGTTAAGGGAGAGGGGGGAGTAAATTGGGGGTAAAATTGGGTGGTTTCGCTGCTTAAAAATTGCGTGGCTTCGCTGTTGTCTGTGTCTGGGGAAGGTGGCGGGGTGTGGTCGTACAGGGGTTTGACTTGTTCAATAATGACATTGGCCAGTTGAGCGTATTGGGTTTTGCGATTGAGCTTTTGAACGACGGTGTAGAGGGTTTCGGTTATTTTTTCGAGGGTGGTATGCTGTTGATAGAGGCGAAATAATAAGCTCTCTATTTCTAAATTTGCCAGAATAGATTGGTCGTTTTCCCAACGATTATAACAGGCACAAAATAACAGTTTCCGAATTCTGACCTGATGTTCATGTTGTGCTAATGTTGTGGCTATTTCGTCCAGTAAGGTGGCAACGGACATGAGTTCCTCGCACACACGGCGTTATCTCGTTTTATTATACTAAAGTCCTTGTCGGGTGGAGTAGGGGTTTTTACTCCTCTAGGGGGACTGCATCCACATCGACGGTTTTGACGGACTGATCTTGGGTTTCTTTGCTGACTTCGGAGGTTTGGCCTTGTTGGGCGAAGTCGAGTACCATTTGAGAGACTTCGGTGAGGAGGAGGGTTAAGAGAACAATATCATCTACTTGGCCGGCCAGGGGGATGAGGTCGGGGGCGATATCAATGGGACTGATCAGATAGAGGAGACTTCCTAGGATGACCCACCAGCGATACTGAGGGTTACGGAGGGTATTACGATACCATTGATAGAGCGATTTTACGGAGTTATTCATCAAGTCTTGTTGAATCCTTGTTTTTATTGTGGCAAATGAGGGGAGGGTTTGGCGATGGGGGATATCCCGACTGGGGTTTTTAGGGGGAGTTTTTCCACAACATCTTCAGCATTTTCCACAGATTTGACCGAGTTTTCCACAGTATTTAACGAATTATAACTTTGCGATCGCTGTTTTTTAACCTAGTGAGTCCCTAGTGAAACCTCTGTGAGCTTCTTCCGTTATGGCGGGATGACTCTCCATGACCGATGTTAACTGAGGGGTCGTTTCTAGGGAGGGCCTGGATAAGGGACTGGTTTTGAGGCGATCGCAGTAGCGTCCCCGTAGGGGAATCGCGTTTCTGGACTTCGGCTAGCGTCCCAGTAAGGGAATCGCGCAACTTCTCAAACCAAAGTGAACTATTCTTCAATAGCTGCCGCGATCATCACAGGTTCTTGCAAGACTTGTTCACAGAACTGATAAATTGCTTCATTGCGACACACCAGTGTTACTTGTTCCACCTCAAAATTAACACTCAGAAATTTTTTGATCTCAGTCATGGCAATCCGTGTTGCTTGTTCCAACGGGAAACTTCCTATCCCTGTTCCTAACAAGGGAAAAGCCACAGTACGTAAGCCCAATTTTTGAGCCAGTTTAAGGCTATTCTGATAACATTGCGCTAACAATTCTTCTTCTTGTAATGTTCCCTCGGTCCAAATAGGACTCACTGTATGAACAACGTAAGACGCAGATAAGTTAAAACTAGGAGTCATTTTTGCTTCTCCTATTGAACAACCTTTAAGTCGTTTACACTCCTTGAGTAAATCCGCACCTGCTGCTTGGTGAATTGCCCAATCAACCTCTTGACGGTCTTGCTGAAACGGCAGCCAATTCAACGGTTTTTTGATCAGTAAGGTTTCATCCGCCGAATTCACAATGGCATCAACGGATTGAGTAGTGATATCCCCTTGTACAACCGAAATCCGTTCTTGGAAATTGACTCCAGACTCACAACTGACGACCCGGCGAATTTCCTGAACCGCTTCTGGTTCAATGGTCGGTAACACCTGAGCCATGCGATTATGGAGTTGAATTTCTTCCACATCTATCTTGCCATCGGCTTTCGCCAACTCCCAAGCGATACATAACAAAAGTCGATGTTTCATCTTCTCTTTGACACTGGGCTGATCGTGTTTTTTGCGATGTTCATCATCGACCAACAATCCAGTGGCTAAAACCTGATCGAAACTACGCTGTTCTTCTATAACCCCATAAACCCGTTTCCGATCTTCTTCAAGAATAGCGGGATTCATTAACATTTTGTGCAGTACATCTCGTTCTTCTTGGGAAAACTCTCCATCAACCCAGACCATCGGTAAAGCTGCCATTAAAACATCTGTTACAAACTGACTCATTTGCTTACGCTCTTTACGGTTTCTCCATTGAAAGACCCCACGAGTCACACCTACAGTTGCCAGTGTGCCAAGTCCGACGGGAGCTACAATGGTGAGTAAGGCATAAGCAGAAGCCCCTACTGCAATACCGCCTGATAACCCTAAAGCCCCTTGAACTGAAGTCCAAAACCCCGCTTGAACAAAGGTACTAGAGGCTAAAGCGGCTGTTCCAGTAGTGGTTAAACCCCCTGCGGTTAATCCTTCTGCAACAGAACCCCCAAATTTAGCGGCAGCCGGTAAACCTCCTGTAATTTGTTGTTTTAACTGTTCCCGTTGAAATTCATCTTTGGTGATGGGTTGTAACTCTTGTGTGCCTAAATAGAGTAAAAGCCCATTAATTTTGTCATCAATATAGTTTTGCAGTGTATTGGCGGCTTCTGGATTTTTCAGAATTTGTTCCTCTAATTTTGGAAGTAACTGTTCTAACAGATTCGTTAATTTTTTCCATGATTTTCCGAATATTTTCGCTAAGGCAGTAATGTCTTGCAATAAGTTCTTCATTTCTTCGGGATGGGTTTGACTCAATTTTTGTAAGTAGTAATCTTCGTTTACATGAAAAATAAAATTAAAACTAACTAGGAGAACAACAATAGCCAGCATAGCCGCAATAGCGTTCATCGTTGTTCCCAAGATAGGAATTCCTGTCCCTGGAATAAAGGAATAAGTTAAAAAGGTTAATAAACTGCCCAGTATGAGTAATGCTAAAGTTATCATTTGACGGGCTTTAGAGTTGGGATCAGTATCCTCATACAATAATCGTAAAAATTTAATATAACGAGGAATTTGAGGAATTTTAGAGAAAGAAAAAACTAAAACTGAGGCAGCAACCGGAATAATTAACTGCAATATACTCCCAATTGTAGGAAGAATAAAACTGGTAACAAAGCCGATAATCAGAGACATAATAGGGATACTCCAAAATCACACAGTGTTTTCTATCTAGAGGTAGTTTATCGCAGCAATCGAAAAATAGATAAAGAGTCAAGCAAAATTTTATAATTCTTTGCGACAGACTGTAGGTACAACGTCCAGTCAGTCGCCAAGTGAACCCAAAAATTGCTTTACGCAGTTTGTTACATTTTAAAAAAAAATAAAATATTTAGTAATAAATCACTTTTGCTGATTTACTACTTGTAAAATTTCATCACGAATTAATGAAGTGCAACCTATTCCGGTAATTGACGTTTTAAACTTTGTCAGTTAAGTGAGAAAATACAGAATAATCACTATGAAGATTCACAACATTCTAGGGAGTTGTAGTATTACAGCCAGTGTCTTGTTAGCAACCTCCATTCCCTTTATTACTCCTAGCATCGAACCAGCAACGGCACAACGGACATGGAGTTGGCGAACTTGTCGAGTATCCGGGTTACAACAAGGACGATTAGCCGTTCGTCCAGAACCGGGTGGAGAACCCTTTGCAGGACTGGATAATGGTAATATTGTGGAGGCTATGATAGGAACAGGTAAGTTTATCCATCATAATAATATCCTGTGGTACTATGTTCGAGTCGTACAAGGTCCCAACAGCCAAGTTAATGGTCGAGAAGGTTGGGTTAATGCAGATTATTTAACTTGTGAATAGTTTTTCAGAGAAGGAGTTGCAAGTAACGAAAAAAAGCAACTCTTTCTCTCAGTTCTCTTAAACAATAAGAGATACCAATGCAAAAACAACAGATTGTTTATACATCACTTTTAGATGCTCTAATTGCTGTTACCAAGCGGCTGAGTATCTATGAAACTCAATATAGTATGGACTCAGAACAATTTTTTGACTCTTATTGCAAAGGACAACTTTCTGATGAAGAAATATTTGTAGAATGGGCAAATGATTATCGACACTTTTTAGAGTTGGTTCGTAGTGAGGGCTAAACCCCTCACTATGTTTCCTTTCAGAATTAAAAATAGTACCGAAGAAATATTAAAAACTGCTCTACACTTGCTATAATTTTAAAGAAGATATTTTATAATATTATTAAATTAGCCAGTTAATATGGTATCAACTCGCCACCCAAAAAATAAAATCAAACAAAGACTTCAAACAATAGTCTCTGATGTGATCAAAGAGCAAACTATTTTACAAGAAAATCTCAATACGCTTGATATGGTTGAGCATTTATATGCCTTAGTCAAAGATAACTTGACAAATAATAGGGGTAAAATTAGTTTGGCTAACCATTGGGAAATTCTACTTGTCTGAATTTTCGTTTTGGAGGATAATGTTTACACAGTTTCTTAGGGGATGAAGTTCGGTTTGAATGATATCCCAGACGATTTTTGAGTTAATGGAAAAATAGGTATGAGCAATAATATCTCTTAAACCTGCGATTTGCTTCCATTCGATTTGCGGATATTTCAGCCGAATTGAATTGGGAATTTGCTTGGTCGCTTCACCGATGATAAGCAAGTTATGAATAACCGCATCGAGGGTTTTGTCATCTTCACATAATTGGTCATAGGTCAGGTTAGTGGTATAGTTTTGAATCTTATCAATACTGTTAATTATATCATTAAGATAGAGACTAAGGTTACGTGACATAGATGGATTCCTTGATAACGCTTTCCCTGATTTGGGGTTTTAGGTCGGTTTTGATAACGAGATCAACATTTTTGTTAAATAGGTCTTCAAGGAAGAATTTTAGCTTCATGTAACGCTTAAAGGTTAGTTCGGCGTTAAATTCGACAAGGAAGTCGAGATCGCTGTCTGGGGTGGCTTCATTCCGGGCGGTTGAACCAAATAGGGAGAGAGATTTAACGCCTAAGTTTTGAAGGTCTTCTGAATGGTTTTTAAGGGTGGAGAGGACAGTCTTTTGATCAATTATTTGGGAGTTAAGATTCTGATTCATGACAAATCTATGTTAATAAAAAGTAGAGCAATTTATTTTTCATATTTTGCAAAAAATACACTGCATTGTTTTGATTTTCGGGTTTTAAAATAATTTTACTCAATGGTAAATATTTAGTTGGCTAGAACTGAGGAACGGCTATAATGAAATGATTAGGGTAGGATGAGACGGTGACTGGGTTTACGGTGAATTGCGCGATCGCACCCCTTCCCTCCCCTCATCCAGAAAATTTTTTTTACGAACCCACTACATCTAGTGTATAGTTGATTATCCTGTGAGCAGACACACCCAATTGGCTCACATTTGGAACGAATCAGCGAAACTGCCGTGCATTATCTTCAAGAATGGGGGGCGAGTTGTGTGGATATGCAACTCACCCAGTTAAACGTCACAACTTTAGAAGGCGATCGCCCTTACGATTACCTATTCTATGCCAATGGACTGCCCCGACGGAATGATGGCCGTCTGCGGGACTCCCTGTTGAAACGCTATGAACACATCGAACAGGGGGGTTGGTGGTGTTCTGGCATTGACGTACTCACCGGAGAAGAAGATATTTGGGGATGTTTTAAACCCAACCTGCCCCGGTTAACCGCCGATTGTCGCAAGGCCATCAAATACGAACATCCCCCCAAAACCGCAACCGGAGTCTTTGCCTTGCGTGTTCCCCCCCATATTTGGGGGAAAATTGCCCAACGCTATCAGCAACCCCTCCCGGATATCCCTGCTGAGTCTCCCGCAGAAATGCCCGACGAACAACCGGATAATGGCTTTTGGCAGTGGCTGATGGATCATCCCCATATTCCCCTTTGTATCACCGAGGGGGCGAAAAAAGCGGGGGCTTTATTAACTGCCGGGTATGCTGCGATCGCACTTCCAGGAGTAAATGGAGGCTACCGCGTCCCCAAAGACAACCAAGGCAACCGCATCGGCAAATCTCGCCTTATCCCCCAACTGGCCAAACTCTGTCAACAAGGCCGCAAAATTTATATTGTCTTCGATCAAGACCGCAAACCCAACACCATTAAAGCCGTAAACGCCGCCATTCGCCAAACCGGGTATCTCCTCACCCAGCAAGGATGCGAGGTGCAGATTGTGCAGTGGAAAGCAGAATGGGGGAAAGGAGTCGATGACCTCATCGCCAACCACGGCCAAGCAACCTTTGATCATGCCTACGAAACCGCCCCCTCCCTCGACAGTTGGAAAGCACAAACCCTCAGCCAACTCACGCACCCCATTCAAACGCAACTCAACTGTCGCTATCTCCCGCAACTGGACATCCCAGAAACCGCCAGATTAATTGGCATTAAATCCCCCAAAGGGACAGGCAAAACGCAACTCTTAGAAAAAGTCGTGCAAGATGCCTTGAAGCGGGGACAATGGGTGTTAGTCATCGGGCATCGGGTGAAGCTGGTGGAAGCCCTTTGTCAACGCTTTGGCTTGCAGTATATTACGGAAGTCCGCAACAGTCCCCATGGGGCATTGCAAGGATACGGCCTTTGTATAGACTCCCTCCACCCCAATTCTCAAGCTAAGTTTCAGGCCAGCAACTGGGAAGATGGGGTAGTGATTATGGATGAAGTGGAACAGGTATTATGGCATGGGTTAAATTCTGCCACCTGTCGGGGAAATCGGGTGGCGATTCTTAAATCCCTGAAAACCCTGATGCAGAATGTTTTGGGGGGAGGGGGACAAGTGTATGTGTCCGATGCTGATCTCAGTGATACGTCTTTAGATTATTTAACCTCTCTAGGGGGGATTCCCCAACACCCTTATATTATCCACAACGACTGGAAACCTAGTCCTGATGAGGCTTGGCGATTGTATCATTATCCGGATACAACCCCCGATCGCTTGGTGGAAGATTTAGCGCAACATATTCGGGAGGGAGGGAAACCGTTTGTCTGTCTCTCGGCACAAAAAACCCGTAGTCAGTGGGGGACGCGCAATTTGGAGGCGTATTTGCGGGAACAATTCCCCGATAAAAGGGTGTTGCGTTTGGATTCGGAGTCGCTGGCTGATCCCACTCATCCGGCGTATGGGTGTATGGTGAATTTGAATGCAATTTTAGGGGATTATGAGGTTGTTTTGGCGAGTCCTTGTATTGAGACGGGGGTGAGTCTGGACATTCGGGGACATTTTACTTCGGTTTGGGCGATCGCGCAGGGAGTCCAGGCGGAAAATTCTGTGAGACAGTCTATGGGACGCATTCGGGAGAATATCCCCCGTTATCTCTGGGTGGCCAATTTTGGCTTTAATCAGGTGGGCAATGGTTCGACTTCCATTCCCGCGTTATTAGCCTCTGGCCAGCGTTTAACCCAACTGAATATCAAATTACTCCAACAGAGTGATTTTATGGCGTTAGATGACCTAGAAACGGGCTTTCAGGCGGAATCTTTGCTGGGGTGGGCGAAGTTTGCGGTACGTCTCAATGCCTCTATGTTGAATTATCGGGAGACGTTGTTGGCCGCGTTGCGAGGGGAGGGGCATTTGTTGCGGGAGGTGGCCCCGGTGGCTGAGTTGCCAAAACCGGAAACCCCGACTGAGGAGGGATCGCCGGATTTGGGGGAGATGATTGTGCAAGTGCGCGATCGCAACTATCAAGAAGATTGTCAGGCGATCGCCGATTCCCCTGATCTCAGTGAGTCGGACTATTTGCGGTTGAAAAAGCAACTGGTGAAAACGGCCAAGGAACGCAGACAGTTACGCAAGTCTGACTTACAGCGTCGCTATGGGTTGACGGTGACACCGGAGTTGGTGATGCAGGATGATAAGGGGTGGTACTCCCAGTTGCGGTTACATTACTTTTTGACGGTGGGCCGGGGGTATTTAGCAGAGAGGGATGCTGCGATCGCGCAACAACTCCTCCAGCAAGGAGAAGGGGACATTTTCCTCCCCGACTTCAACCGATCCCAACTGGGGGCCATCATTGGCATTATGGAAAAATTAGGCATTTCTGTATTAATTCAACACCCGGAACGAGAGTTACGCAATACAGACATTGACCTCAAAAACTTACAAAAAATTGCCCTAGAAAACCGTAATTTCGTTAAAACAGCTACGGGAATTAAACTGGCCAAAAATTCCAGTCCTGTTTTAATTATCCGTCGTTTCCTCGAAAAAATCGGCTACGGGGTCGATTGTATCAAATGCGAAGGAAAGCGCATCCCAGGCCGTCGTCGCGTCAGTCGGACTAAGCGAGTGCGAGTCTATAAAATCGACCCCCCCCAAGACCAAAGACAGGCCGTTTTTGCCCATTGGTTGGCCCAAGCCGGGAACTACGATTACAATTTAGAGGAGAGTAGGGATAGTCTCTCACTAGACAATTCTTGGGCATTTTTAGCCAATAGTAAGTATCAGCAATTGGATTTATTTGTTTAATAAATGTTGAAAATTTGGAAAAAAGTGAGTAAGGCTTACACTAGAATAAGATAGTCCTAGCTGATAGTGAGGTTAACTTCGTGTCCAATACCCAACTCATTACCATATCCAATCGTGATAATACCAACTATGAAGGAGATATCATTTTTGTTCATGGACTTGGTGGAGATGCACGAGGAGCATGGCATCCTACAGGAAAACGCGATGATTATGATTTTTGGCCAACTTGGTTAGGTGAGGATTTACCAAATTTAAGGGTTTGGACGCTCGATTATGCGATTGAACCTTTTCATTGGAAAGGTGAGACGATGCCATTGGTAGATCGCGCAACCGATGTTCTGGCTTGCTTAGATATTGATGTGGGGAAACGCCCCATTTTCTTTATAACTCATAGTATGGGAGGTTTACTTGTTAAACAGATGCTGCGTCATGCTTGGGATTTTGGAAATTCTCGTTGGAAAGCAATCGCGGAACAAACTAAAGGCATTATCTATTTATCAACTCCTCACTCTGGTTCAGACCTCGCAAATTGGGTAAACTATATGGGGGCAATTTTGCAAGCCTCAGTCAGCGTTGAGGAACTAAAAGCTCATGATCCTCGTTTACGGGAGTTAAACCAAGTTTATCGCAACCACGACTTTTTAAAGCAAATTCCTATCGAGGTCTATTGCGAAAAACGCAAGACAAAGGGAATTTTAGTCGTGAATGAAACAAGTGTTGATCCGGGAATCCCAGGAGTTATTCCCATTCCCATGGATGAAGACCATAATTCAATTTGTCGTCCACAGTCCAAACAGAGCAATTTGTATAGAAGAACAAAACGATTTATTATAGAACAATTAGCATCAAGTTCTTTACAATCATTGCCAAAACTGAAGGAATCTAAAGACAAAACTACTTATCTTAATACAATAGTTAATCAAGCTGGTAGAGATATCAACATTAAAGAGCAGCATAACACTTTTTGACTGAACTCGCCGGAATCGGAGCCGGTTAAACAATATCCGCACAATCTGCCCTTCAGTGGAGCGACAAACTTTGTGGGACGGGATGCTGAACTAGCAACCCTACACGAACTTTTACAGCAAAACCAGCGCATTGCCATTACTGCGATAACGGGGATGGGTGGAGTAGGAAAAACTGAACTTGCTATTCAATATGCTGCTACCTATCAGGAACATTATCCAAGTGGCATTTGTTGGATAAGAGGACGAGATGAAGATATAGCCCAACAGATTGTTGAATTTGCAGAGATTTACTTGGATTTAAAACCTCCAAAAACTAACGAACAAGAAAACGTAAAAGAAAAGAAAAAAGCAGTTAAATGGTGTTGGCAACATTGGCATCAAGGTAATGCTTTAGTAATTTTAGATGATGTCAATTATTACGAAGTAATTAAACCCTATTTACCACCTCAGAATTCCAAATTTTGGGTTTTAATAACGACACGCTTGCAATTATTAACATCTGTTCAACGACTAGAGCTAGAAGTCCTCAAATCTAAAGCAGCAATTAATTTATTAGAGTCATTAATTAATAAAATTTTTTTGCCAGAAGAACTAAATATTGCGCACGAACTCTGTCAAAAACTAGGTTATCTCCCTTTAGGATTAGAATTAGTAGGACGTTATCTAAGTCACAAACCTGATTTATCCCTTGCAGAAGTATTACAACAGTTACGAGAGCAAGGATTAACCCAAAAAGCTCTTAAAAAACACAAATGGGCATTAGATATAACAGCACAAGAAGGAGTAGCGGCAGCTTTTGAACTAAGCTGGAAGGAATTAAGCTCTGACGCTCAAGAATTAAGTTATATATTATGTATTTTTGATTTAGTGCCTATTTCTTGGCACATCGTTGAACAATGCTTTCCAGAACGAAACAGACAAAAACTAAAAGATATAAGAGATGATTTTTTACTGGATTTTCATTTACTTCAGCATGAAGGAAATCAAACTTATAGACTTCATGAATTAGTACGAGAATTTTTTCAAAGTAAGTTAGTTGAGTCAACACAGACTAATTTAATAGAGGCTGTAACTTTAACAGTTGGAAAAATTGTGAAAAGATCGCCTACTTGCGCTAATAAACTTTTTCAGAAGGGTTTATTAAATTGGAGTTTTCCTCCCAATTTACACTTATCTGCATTAGAGTGGGGGAAATTGGTTTGGATAGCTAGTCAATCTTGGTATGAAGGATTAGGTAAATTAGCCCCCTTAGTAATGCCTATCAGAAAAAATGGTGATTTACCAGTTCTAGGAATTGCGATAACTCACAAAGAACCTAATAGCGGCTCTATTGCATTTGAGCCAATACAAAACGATGATCCAAATTCTTTGAATATTATAACAGGCTGGTATTTTGGTCACGATATAAAAGAATCTGTGATTGAGTTACCTCAAAATATTTTAAACAGCCTAGAAAATAATTATAATGATTATACTGATGATTATTCCAATGACTGGAATTATTTTTTACAAATGTATCCAATCAAACAAAACTTTCATGCCCCTTGGCAATATACTTCTTCAGCTTTTCTTGAAAATTTACCAGAATTATTAAAAGAACGTAGATTATCCCAAATTTCAGGTTACTTATCCTTAGAACCAGCTTGGTATATTGCTATATATTTAACAAATCGTAAAATTGCTGAATATTATCAATATTATCTTCACTATACAACTCCCATATATTTGGATGAAATTGAAAATAAATTAGCACAAATAAATATGTTTCAATTTTCAGTAATGAAGCAACACTGTTTAAACCAATTAAAAACGGAAGTTAGCAATTTACGTAGAAAAGGACAAAATCATTTAAAACTTCCTGCTGCTGTTGAAAATTTCCGAAAAACTAACTATCCTTCTTCCCAAGTCCTATTAGAGTACATAATAGATATTTATAAAAATGCTATTTATGATTATGAAAATTTAGTCAATGATTTATTTTCTCCATTATTACCTCAGTTACAGCTTGCTAGTATTTTACCTGCTCGATTAGTCGGCACAGTAGTTTTACCTAAGCATCGTTCAGATGCTATTCATTTTAGTTGGACTTGGGTTCCTTTACCTAGTGATCGTCAAAGCTATGTAGATTTTAAACTTGGTGATACTCCTCTTGATATTCAAGATTCTCGTTTTAATGGAATAATACAAAATTCTAAGTTAAATCTTATTTATCGTATGTATCCAGTATATCCAAGGATTGGGTCTTTTGATCAAACTCCATTCACAAAAGGTTGGTTAGGAACTTTTCCTGTAACAAATCTGGTTTACCAATGGTTGTGGAATGATTTGAAAGTAATTAATTGGGTACGAGACGAAAGATTAGATGATATGGGGTATCCATGCTGGCGATAATATCATTTCAATTATGCAGATTGGAAATTCACCAAATTCGACTCACATTAAAACGAAACCCCAATAACACTCCTTCCCCACTTAAAACCGTTGGATTTTCTAACACCTCAACTGCTTGTTGGGGCCGATAAACCTCCACTGGACGAGTCTGAGGATCGATTAACCATCCTAACTGCGTTCCATTGTCCAAATATTCCTGCATCTTTTCCCGTAACGTCGCTAAATTATCGGATTTAGACCGTAATTCCACCACAAAATCCGGACAAAGGGGAATAAACCCCTCCCGTTGTTCAGGGGTTAAACTCTCCCATCTTTCCCGACTCACCCAAGACACATCCGGAGAACGAATTGCACCATTGGGTAATATAAACCCCGTCGAAGAATCAAACCCCTCTCCTAATTCTGGGTTTTCTTCTATCCAGCGATCGCACTCTCCCGTTAATCTCCGGTTTCGTCTTCCCGTTTCACCACCCGTCGGAGGATTCACCACCAATTCTCCCGTTGCAGTCCGTTCTAATCTTAAATCCTGATTCGCTAATACCAAACGCATAAAATCCGCTTGGCTAAGTTTTAACGAAAGTTGCGGAGGAAGGGTCAATTGGGGATACATAATGCTCTCACATTCGTTGAACAATGAGAATTTCAAACGCTTCTAACATTTCCGGTAAATCAATCACTTTCCCTGCTGTAAAGCGTTCGGACAGTAAAACACACCAATTCCCATATTCTAACGGTTCATCTAACCGTAACGGTTGTTGATAGCCAAAATTTAAAATAACCACCACCTGCTCCTTGTCCGTTGCTCGTAAATAAGCAAACTGTTCATCGGGGTAATGAATTAAAGGTTTCCATCTTCCCCGTAACAAGGCTTCACTATTCCGACGGACTTGAATCACGCGGCGATAAAAATTCAAAATTGAATCCTCATCGGCCAACTCAGTGGCCACATTCACCTCTTTGTAATTATCATGAATCGGTAGCCAAGGATCAACCTCCCGGCCAAAACTAAACCCCGCACCAGCACTGGTATCCCATTGCATCGGGGTGCGACTTCCATCTCTCGGTGGGGGGACTTCTCCCGTGTCACTTAACACCACCGCTTTATCCCGGAGTTTTTCGGGGGGGATGTCGAGATGGTTCACCATACCAATTTCTTGGCCATAATATAAAAAGGGAGTCCCCCGTAAAGTTAACAGCAGAGTTGCTGCGGCCTTGGCCACACGGACCGGTTCAGTACACATGGTACAGGTTATCCACCTGGAGAGGTGACGGGGAATATCGTGGTTGTCAATAAAATAATTGGGCCAAGCACCAGGAGGGGTGAGTAATTCTTGCTTTTCTACTTGTCGTTGCAAGTATCCTGGATACCAAGGACTAAAAGGGAATTCAAAGGCAAAGGGAAGATGGAGTTCATCGTTATACACCCCATAAAAGGTGTTAGACTCGTAAAGACTGTTATCAATGAAGGTTTCGCCAATTAATACTTTATCCTCGTATTCATCAATAATTTGACGCATTTCCCGAATAATTTGGTGATTTTTCGGGAGGTTTTTGTCGTAGAGGTGATGTTGGTTATTATAATCATTTTTATCAGTTGACCCGAATTTCATGGGGTTATCCCGATAATATTTATCTTGAATATAAACACTGGATGCGTCTAAGCGAAACCCATCAACTCCTTGGTCTAACCAGTAGCGAAGAATATTATAAATGGCTTGTTTAACTTCGGGGTTATGCCAGTTGAGGTCGGGTTGGTTTTTATTGAAGGTGTGAAAGTAATATTGACCGCGTTTCTCATTATAGGTCCAACCTGTGCCGCCAAAATAGGAGAGCCAGTTGTTGGGGAGTCCTCCTACCATGGGGTCTTGCCATTGATACCAGTCCGCTTTGGGGTTATCTCGACTGGAACTGGACTCGATAAACCAAGGGTGTTGGTCTGAGGTATGATTGACGACGAGATCGATAATGACTTTAATACCTCGTTTATGAGCTTCTTGGAGGAGTTGTTTAAAGTCGTCTAATGTCCCGAAGGTGGGGCAAATATCGTAATAGTCGCTGATATCATAGCCATTATCGACCATTGGCGATTTATTGATGGGAGAAAGCCAAATGGCATCTATACCGAGGGAGGTGGTGCTGTTGGGGTTGCCGTCGTTGAGGTAGTCGAGACGCTGGATAATGCCTTGTAAGTCTCCTATCCCGTCTCCGTTGCTGTCGGCAAAGGTGAGGGGATAAATTTGGTAAATTACGCCTGTTTGCCACCATTTGTTGGCTTGAACGGCTGTGTCTTTCTCCATGAGGGGTTGTTGGTGCTGTGCTTTGTTCTATTTTACCCTTTCTCCAACATCTGCCATCTGCCATCTGCCATCTGCCTTCGGATGCTGTTCCCTGTTCCGGAGTTCCCTGTTCCCTTTTTCACAAACAACACACTTAATTTAAAAAAGGTTCGGAACGGATAAATTGATTATGGCGTAGGACTTCGATGCCATCGCGCTTCACTCGATAGGTATAACTGCCGTTTTCGGCGTAGTAGCGGCCTCCTCTCTCCCAAGCGCGTAACCATACCGACTCCCTGGGGTTGGTTTTGGATTGACCGAAGTAGTAGAGTTGACCGTTGCTTTGGCAGATTTTGACGCGGAAATTACGGGTTTCTTGGTCGATGAGGGCCGGACGGGTGCATTGGTCTGATGTTCCCGTTGCGGTGGGTTGAGAACGGGTTATGGTGGGGTTAGGACGAGTGTTGGGGGATTGTTGGGCGACGTTGGATAGGACTTGTAGGGGATCGATCGCGCGATCGCCCGCTAAATACACCTCAAAATGCAAATGAGGCCCCGTACTATTGCCTGTGTTGCCCATTTCGGCGATAATTTGCCCCTGTTGGACTTGTTCCCCCTCTCCCACTAACAACGTCTGATTATGCCCATAAACCGTGCGTGTGCCGTCGGGATGTTGCAACATGATGGCATTGCCTAACCCCCAGTCATCCCACCCCGCAGCGACCACTGTTCCCCCTTTACTCGCTAAAATGGGAGTCCCCACAGGCCCCGCAATATCCAGTCCTTCGTGGTAACGGTGAAACCCTTGGGAAATTTGTCCGGAGGCTGGCCAGAGAAAAGAGGAATGGGAAGAACGGGAGTTAACTTCTGTTGCTGGAGTATCAACAGTGCGATTGATTTGTTGATTGAAGGGAATTGCGATCGCACTGGCCACAACCCCAAAAGAGATAAACCCGACTAAACCGGCTGAAAGAGAACGCACAATGAGCTTCACTTGCATAATTGCTGCCCTGAGTCTGAAAAAGTCCTTCTCTGCCTTCGGATTACACCTCCAGCCATCCGGAGAATTCCTAGACTCAATTCTAGACTTTATTGTAAAAGCCTTCCTGACAAACGGATCAGGTTCTCTGAGAAGAAAAATACTTTTATTTCACCAAGGGGAACAAACCCCCCTGAAAATAGTCCTAATTGACCTAAGCCTCCTCGCATTTTGGGTAAAGCGTGATCCATGCAGTCCGGGGAAAACGTTGCAATATATTAGGGTTTTGAGGAGGAAAAAAACAGTCGAGAATGGACAGGATATACTAACCAATAGGACGGGAATCTCCTCAAGAGAGGTAATGGGTATGTGGCATAAATTAACACAAACAAGCATGGTGGCAACGGTAGTGGGACTCTTACTCACATCGGGAGCAACAGCTAGAGCTTTGGAAGAACAAATTTTTCCCAGAGAGTCTCCTCCCTCTCCCGAAAATAGAGAAAATCATCGGGAAACCAACCCCCAGACTTCCCCCTCGGTACAAAATACCGAAGTCGAAGTGGAAACCATTGAGTCTCCTACAACCCCCAATACAGAAGTCGAAGTGGAAACCATTGAGTCTCCCACCACTCCTGACAGTGAAGCAACGACTTCTCCCCCAGAGTCAGAGGACTCTAAGCAAAATGCCGCCCTCGATAATCGCTTTAATAATTGGTATGACTTGGGCTTAGAATTATTATCTGAGGGGAAATATCGAGATGCCGTGATTCCCTTGAGACGGGCAGTTGATCTTGATCCGACGGTGTTTGAAGCCTGGGTGAGTCTCGGTTATACGCTTTGGACAACCGAGGATTATGAAAACTCTCTGGTGGCCTATGATGAAGCCATTGCCTTAAATGAAAATTCCTCCTATGTTTGGTTTAATCGGGGGATTACATTAAGTGCCTTAGAGGAGTATGAAGATGCGATCGCTTCCTACGAAAAAGCCTTAGAATTAGACCAAGATTGGCAAGGAGTCAACCCCGCCGAAGTCTGGTTTGGTTTAGGCCATACTCTCAGTCTCCTCCAACGGTATCAAGAAGCCTTTGAAGCCTATGATCAAGCCACACAACTTAATCCCGACCACTCAGGATATTGGTATGGCCGTGGAAAAATGTTAATGTTATTAGAACGCTTTGAGGAGGGGTTAGAATCCTTAGAGCAAGCCTTTGATGGGAATGGGATTTGGGGGAATAGTAGTGCCGCCAATGCGTGGGTTGATCGAGGGATTGCTTTAGAAGCCATGGAACGCTATGACGAAGCCCTGTATGCTTATCAGGAAGCCTTACGCCTTGATCCCACCAATCGCTATGCTGAAGCCAATTTAACCCAGTTACAAGAACAATTAAATAATCAATAATTTTTGTTGTTTGTTATTTTGTTCGTTATTTTGGTTGTTATTTGTCGTTTGTTATAACCAGCAAACTAACCGTTTTGAAGCAGACCTTAATTAGAGCGTTTTTTGCTTAAAATTGCTCTTGACTTTTGCCTAAAAATAACTTATCCTGATAATGGGAAATAGACGCGCACTTATAAACTCCCTTTCAGCTTAAAATTATAATCGAAACAATCGAATATTCCTTGAGTTAACCCCCAATGCTAATAGCTAAAACACTTTAAAACGGGTTGATAGACCAATTAAAAAATTAAAAATTTAATGTTACTTGTCAGGCAGGTACAACACTTTTAAACTGGGTTTCTTCAAGTGAGCCAAAAATACTCTAATCCCTGTTCCCTATTCCCTATTCCCTAAGACATGATACCCTGAAAAACATTCCTGTACGCCCATCTCACCCATCACTGAGAACCCATCATCTAGGGGAATGAACCAAGAACAACAACTCGCAGACTATTTAAGAACCCCCGCAGCCATTCGGGAACGCTGTGGTATCCTGTTGCAATTGGCTTGCGACAACCGTTTACCCCACTTTCAATGTAACCTGAACCAACTAGACACCGTTACCGACTACGTTTATCAAGTCACCCAAAAGAACTATCCCGACTTTAATATCCCCTTTCATAGTCGGTGGCGACATTTTGAAGTCGGGACTGTCTCTAGGATAACCGAACTAGACCAACTCACCGCCTCCCTTTCTCCCCTCGATAAAGCCAAAGCAAAAATTGAATTAGCCATAACCAGTGTCTTACTCGATGCCGGGGCCGGGTCACAATGGCGATATAGTGAACCCGAAACCGGGCAACTGTTCCAACAGTCCGAAGGGTTAGCCGTGGCCAGTTTTCGGCTATTTTGTCAAGGGAGATTGTCCAGTGAACCAGAATTTCCCTTACAAGCAGATGCGCGAGGACTGCAACAGTTAACCGTTGAAACCCTAGCCGACTCCTTCCAAGTCACCCCCGATAACCCCTTGATAGGATTAACAGGCCGAGTAGAACTCTTGCAACGTCTCGGAGACATATTACCCCACAAACCGCAATATTTTGGCAGTTCTTCCCCTCGCTTAGGGAATTTAGTGGACTATTGGTTAAAAGTAGCCGAACACCCAGAAAACGGCTCTCCGCGCCTTTCTGCGGCAACTATCTTGCAGACCATTTTAACGGAGTTGGGAGACATTTGGGCGAGTCGTCACCGTCTCGCGGGGGTAAATTTAGGGGATGTGTGGCAACATTCGGCCTTGTCGGCCTTTCCCCCTCCTGAGTTTCCCCAGTTAGAGACTGAATTATGTCGTTATGTTCCCTTTCACAAACTCTCTCAATGGTTAACCTATTCTCTCCTCGAACCCTTAACAGAGTTAGGGGTTGAGATAGTCGGGTTAGAGGAGTTAACCGGGTTGGCCGAGTATCGCAATGGGGGGTTATGTCTAGACTTAGGACTGTTGGAGTTAAAGAATATTGAGCTATATTTTACCCCTCATTTACCGGGGTCAGAAGTCATTGTAGAATGGCGAGCCTTAACCCTGATTCTTTTAGATAAAATAGCGGCCAGACTACGGGAAAAGTTACAACGCACCCCTCAAGATTTACCGTTGGTGCAAGTGTTACAGGGAGGAACATGGGCCGCAGGCCGCCAAATTGCCCAACAAAAGCGCCAGTCCGGGACTCCTCCCCTTGAGTTAAAGAGTGATGGGACGGTTTTTTAGTTGGTTGTTGGTTCTTTGTTCTTTGTGAACAAGGGAACAGGGAACTCCGGAACTGGGAACAGTAAACAGTAAACAGCAAACAGCAAACAGCAAACAGTAAACAGTAATGTTGTTTGTTCTGGGTTCTTTGTTCTCCCCCAGAGGGAGGAGAGAGAATAGAGGAGAGAGGATAGAGAAAAAATTACAGACTACTCACTTCTCACTTCTCACTTTTCTCTCCTCACTTCTTCCCCCCCATCTCCTCCATCTCCCCTTTGTGTCCTTTGTGTCTTTGTGGTTCAATTCCCCAACTATCAACTCTCAACTCCCCAATACCCAAGCCCAATTTTCGTTAAGGTATATTAAGCAACTATCAAAAACAAACATAGGTTAAAGACATGGCAGATCAACTTATCCGTGCAACCGCCGCAGATGGCGGAATTCGAGCAGTTGGAGTAATTTCTACTCGGTTAACGGAAGAAGCACGTCGTCGTCATCAACTCTCTTATGTGGCCAGTGCGGCCTTGGGACGTACCATGTCGGCAGGGTTACTTTTAGCATCGAGTATGAAACGCGAAGACTCACGGGTGAATATTCGCATTAAGGGGAATGGCCCTCTGGGGGGGGTGTTGGTGGATGCAGGGTTAGATGGGACGGTGCGGGGTTATGTGGATAACCCCCATGTGGAGTTACCTCCCAATGAGGTTGGCAAGTTGGATGTTGGGGGGGCGGTTGGCCGTGACGGATATCTCTATGTGGTGCGAGATGTGGGCTATGGCTACCCCTATTCGAGTACCGTGGAGTTGGTATCTGGGGAAATTGGTGATGATCTCAGTCATTATTTGGTGAGTTCGGAACAAACTCCGTCGGCTTTGTTATTGGGGGTTTATGTGGAACAGGGCCATGTGTTGGCTTCTGGGGGACTGCTGTTGCAGGTGATGCCCAAGGCGGCCCGGGATGAGGAGTTGGTGGCGACGCTGGAAGCTCGTGTGGGTAAGTTGTCTGGGTTTACACCGCTGTTGCGGGCCCAGAAGACGTTACCGGAGATTTTCCAAGAGTTGTTGGGGGATATGGGGTTAACGGTGTTCCCAGGGGTGCAGATGGTGCATTTCCATTGCGGATGTTCCTTTGACCGGGTGTTAGGGGCGTTGAAGTTGCTGGGGGTGGATGAACTGCAAGATATGATTGAAAAGGATGATGGGGCTGAGGCTACTTGTCATTTTTGCGGGGAAGTGTATCAGGCCGAGCGATCGCATCTTGAACAGTTAATTGAAGATTTACAAGCGGAGTCCATGTAATCTCAGTGATCTGAACTCCATTCCATAGCCAGTAGAGACGCAGCACATCGTGCCTCTACTGGAAATTCCTCTAGAAAGATGAATCAGCAATCTCCTTGATGGGGATTAAATCCATTAATTTTTACTGCTCAAGAGCGTACTAGAAACTGAGAAAGATTCACCTCTTGGAGATAACGTGAACCCGCCTTGCCCAAAATATCTCGAAGGACCCTTGACAAATGAAAAAAAAGACTTATTTCTTGGCTGTATGAATAAAATTATCTACCGTGGCTAACAGTTTATCTTTATCAAAAGGTTTAGTTAAATATTCCGTTGCTCCGGCTAAACGGCCTTGCACTTTATCAAAAGCACCATCCCGTGCTGTGAGCATAATAATGGGTAAGGACTCGAATTGGGGCAAACTGCGAACGGTGCGGCACAGTTCGAGGCCATCGACTCCCGGCATGGTCACATCTAACAGTAACAAGGATATATCTTGATGATAAATGGTCGAGAGTGCGTCAACCGCATTATCCGCTACTACGACGTTATAACGGTCTTCTAAGGTTTCTTGTAGCAGTTTACGCATAATGGGACTGTCGTCCACGGCCAGTATTGTTGGTGCTTGGGTCATTCCCATGACATCTCCCTCTACCCGATGAAATCATTACACAAAGTTGAGGAATTCTCAACCTTTATTGTCTATTTTCTATTTTAATTTAATGGTCGCTCCGATCCACACAAAAGGGAGGTATTCAGTCAAATAAGTTTTTACTCTTGTCGCTCTGTGTAAACTTTTGTAATTCCGGGGTCTTAATGTGAATTTTTGTAACATTTTGAGGTAGATTTCATCGTGACTGTATTTTTCGCTGCCATGACGATATTTTCCGAGTTTTGCTAGTGGAAGAATAAGATGTAAACCCATTCAATACAGTCTCGGGGTTATTTGTGTAGAAGCTTTAAAGTTTATTTAAAGATTTCCTATAGATTGACTTGTCCGGAATCTTAATGTAAGGACAATAAGAGATAATAAAAGTAGGAAAGGTTCACTACTTTCTGAATCTATTAAAAATTTGTCTTTTAAAACCTCTCACCTTAACATTTTTTACCCTGTGTTGCAAGTTTCATTTACAAAAATTCAAGACTTGTTTAAGAAAAGCACGATTTTCTCTCCTTTTGGCAGGAATAAATTTGGCAGGAATGAATGCCAAGGGCAAGCCCAGGAGCAAGTCCAATCGCCTCTAGGGGTGCAGCGACCCAGCCAGATCGTCCAAGCAGACCGGGGAATCCCGCCCAGGGGATGCCCCCTGGCTCAACCCCCCAACGATTAATGAAATGAGTGATAAGGAGTCCCAATTAATGGTTGTTAGTTTCATGGATAGCCCCATCATAGAAACCCTGACAGATGCTGTTTTTATTCTCGACAATGGGTGGCAATTTACCTATTTGAATGCGATCGCAGAAAAACTACTCGGTCAACCCCGCCAAAGCCTACTGAACCGTTGTATCTGGGAAATCTTCCCCGAACTCATTGGTGGTAGTTTCGAGCAAGAATATCGACGAGTGATGACGCAACAAGTCACCAGTCATTTTGAAGCCTTCTTTCCCGTGGGAAAAACCTGGGTAGAAGCGCGAATCGCCCCTTATCGAGAGGGAATTTCCGTCTGTTTACGAGATGTCTCGGAACGAAAACGAGTGGAGGCTGATCTCTTAGAGCGATCGCGCTTGGCCCATCTCGAAGCCAACATTAGCCGCTATCTCGTCCGGTCTCACTCCCTCCACGACAGTTTACAATACTGTACCCAAACCTTAATCGAAGAACTCGACGCAGCGATCGCTGCCATTTGGACCTATAACCCCCAAACCGAACAACTCGAACGTCAAGGACTCGAAGCCCACCCCGAAATCCCCCCAAAACTCCTCGAAAGCGACCTATTCAGCAACCCCTATCTTACCCTAGAAGGGTCTGTCATCGGCATGATCGCCAATAGTCTCCAACCCATCTATGATTTAGTCTTCCCCGTCTTCGGCGACTTATCCCGCAAAACCCTTCCCCCCGAAACCCCTGGCGAAGACGAAAAACCCGACCCCCTCTTTTGCCATGTGGAACGGGCCAAACTCCCCCACAACAGCAAACTCCACCTCATCGGTTATCCCCTCGTCTTAGAAGACCGTTTATTTGGAGTATTAGCCCTTTGGGCCTATCACCCCCTCAACGAAACCCTCCAAGAAGGACTGGAAACCCTCGCCGATAACCTCGCCATTGACATCGACCGTTGCCAGGCCCGAACCGCCTTACTCAACCGTCGAGAAGCCCTCCTCTTTCGGTTAGCCAACCAAATTCGCAACTCCCTCGACCTGAACACCATCCTCGAAACCGCCGTCCAAGAAATTCGCACCTTACTCAACGTAGATTTCTGTACCTATCTCTGGTGTTGGTCCCAAGAAGAACTCAGTCTCATTGTCAGTCACGAAGCAGCCAAAGACGACCAGCATCCCAGCTTAATGAGTACCTGTGACTCCGATATTCTGACTCCCTTTTATCAACCCATTGAAACCCTCAAAATTCTGCGGATTGATAATACCGAACATCTCTGTCTTCCCCACCTCCCGGACGAGGATGTGGCCGCCGTGGCAGACCTGTTAGAGGATTTAGAAGTCAAATCTATCTTATTACTCCCCTTAAAAACCCGATCTAATCATCTAGGGGCCATTGCCTGTAGTCATCTCCACGGCCTTCGTCATTGGAGTGACCAAGAAGTGGAAGTCCTCCAAGCGGTGGTAGATCAGTTAGCCTTGGCCGTCGATCACGCGGAATTATTCGCCCAAACCCGGGCCACGGCCCTGGCGGCCCAAACCCAGGCCCAGCAACTGGAGTCCACCCTACAACAACTGAAAAAAGCCCAGGCCCAACTCATTCAAACGGAAAAAATGTCCAGTTTGGGTCAAATGGTGGCCGGAATTGCCCATGAAATTAATAATCCTGTGAATTTTATTTCGGGGAATCTTAGTTATACCAATGAATATGTCCACGATTTATTGGAGTTAGTGACCCTCTATCAAAAATATTATCCCGACCCGAAAGCGGAGGTCTCGGATTTCATGGAGGAGATTGATTTTGAGTTTGTTCTCGAAGATTTACCGAAAACCCTCTCCTCGATGCAAATTGGGGCCGAACGCATCCGCCAAATTGTCCTCTCGTTGCGGAATTTCTCCAGGTTAGACCAAGCGGAGATGAAACCTGTGGATATTCATGAGGGGATTGATAATACCCTACTCATTTTACACAATCGGCTGAAAGCCAAGGGAGACCGCCCGGAAGTGGAGATTGAGAAGCAGTATGGGGAGTTACCGAAAGTGGAATGTTATGCGGGACAACTGAACCAGGTGTTTATGAATATTATTAGTAATGCGATCGATGCGGTCGAAAGTCAACCTGAACCCCACCGTATTACCATTACCACTGAAGGACTCCTCGATGACCCCCCAGGGGAAGACGATGAGGAGACGATTTCGGGGGATGTGATCATTCGCATTCGGGATAATGGGTCTGGGATGTCTTCTGATACGGTGAAACATATTTTTGACCCCTTCTTTACCACCAAACCTGTGGGGAAAGGAACAGGGTTAGGATTGGCGATTAGTTACCAAATTGTGGTGGAAAAACATCAGGGTAGGCTAGAGTGTATTTCAGAAGTGGGTCAGGGAACCGAGTTTGTTATTCAAATTCCCATCCAACCCTTTCGCAGCTTAACCTAATTTTAAGTTCTTGGGTGCATCTCGATATTCCCCTTTACACTCAAGATAGAGAGGTCTAAACTCTCTCTGGATGACTGTCACGACTGGATTTTTCCCGTTTTCTTCCTGCTGGTCTGACTTTATTTCTTGGTATCTTTGGTCTGTTCCCCCAACACACATTATTTATCGAAGGAGTCTTCATGCAATCTTCTGGAGTTATTACTGTCACACTTCTACAGGCATTTTGTCAATTAATTGCCCGTAGAACTGGGTTGCAAATTCGGGAACAGGACTATGGAATGTTAACCCAGAAAATTTGGCAACGTCTGCATCGGCTCAATCTCTCTCGTCCCGAAACCTATTATCAATTATTGGAAACCAATACGTCAACCAGTGCGCGGGAATGGGAGCATTTTATTCAATTATTGACCAACATTGAGAGTTATTTTTTCCGCGATCGCGGGCAATTTAAGTTACTCTCCGAGCAAATTCTACCCGAATTAATTCAACGGAATCAACATCAGCGTCGTTTACGCATTTGGAGTGCGGGATGTTCCACGGGAGAAGAACCCTATTCTTTAGCCATGACGCTCCATTCTCTCCTCCCTAATTTTGAGAGTTGGGAGGTACAAATTATTGGCACGGATATTAATCAAGCGGCCTTACAAAAAGCGAAAAAAGGGGTTTATAGTCCTTGGTCTTTACGGAGTCTTTCCTTGGAGACTATTCAGAAGTATTTTAAATCATTGCCTCAAGGGTATCAACTAAACGCCAATATCCGTCATTTAGTCCAGTTTGAGACATTTAATTTAGTCGAAAATTTAGCGAACCAGACTCAGACAGAGTTATCTAATCTTGATTTGATTATTTGCCGCAATGTGTTTATTTATTTTACCCCAGAAGGCATCCATACCGCCTTAAAAAACTTTAAAACCGCACTCAAGGAGGAAGGGTATCTATTAACCGGACACGCTGAATTATATGGTCAGGTGTTACAAGATTTTCAGAGTGCAATTTTCCCTGATTCCATTATTTACACCTATCGACCGTCCGCACCCGCAACCCCCAAACCAATCCTAGATCAAACAGCAGGGAAAAACCAGTCTAATTCCTTGACTGATTTTCCCAAAAAATGGCGCTCCTCTCGTTCTGCATCCGTTCAACCTAGTCCGGTTTCTCAGTCTTTTTCCCTAAAGCAAAATCCCCCATTTCCGCAGAATTCTAGCGACTCCCAAGACCATTCAACTTCCCAGTTACTCCAAGAAGCAGAAACTTTATTTGCACAAAAATATTATCATTTAGCTGCCGAAAAAGCACGGTTAGTCTTACAACGAGACGAGCAGAAATTTTCCGCTTATTTCTTATTAGCGAGTATTGCGGCCAATTCCGGGGAATATGCTGAGGCTAAGTTTTTGTGTTATCAAGCCTTAGAAATTGATAGTTTTGCGGTTTCCATTTATTATTTATTGGCTCAAATTGCCGAAGAGCAGGAGGATATTGAAGAAGCTAAACGGTTATTCAAGAAAATTATTTATCTTGATCCCAACTCCGTTCCTGCTTATTCAGAATTAAGTTATATTTATGACCAAGAAGGGGATCAAAAACGCGCTCAAAAAATGCAGCAGGCCGCCATGGAGTTACTGCAAAAAGTATCCCGCAATGGCAAAAAATCTGATTCTACTAGCTTAAAAATTAATCGGTCTAGGTCGGTTCATCAAGTTCCGACTGAATTTGTTAATAACCTTGACCGAAAATTTAACGCTTAATTAATCTGGGTCATCTACTCAATTATTAATTGAATTCTTGGTAATACTAATGAACAGCAATTCTCTCATTAAAGACTCTCAAAAATCTCTACAAACCCTAGAAGAAACCTATCTCATTTTTAGCTTACACCAGTCTTTATACGGTATTGCAACCACAGTTGTTGAAGAAGTTTTCTTTTTACCCGAATTAACCCCTATTCCCCAAGCTCCCTATGATATTGTCGGGGTAATTAATTTACGGGGGACTATTCTCCCGGTGATGGACTTACATCTTAGATTTGGGTATCGTTCCCCTCAATATAAAACCACGGATTGTCTGGTGGTGCTACGCTGGAACGAGACTCGTTTAGGAATTGTTGTTAACCAAGTCCATGAGGTTCGACAAATTTCTTCTCAAGAAATTTCTAGTGATGTATCCTATGGACGGGAGAACCCCCAAGAGCAACAAGTAACCTTTAAAAAGGGAATTGCTCGCAGTACAGACTCGCTCATTATTCTCCTCGACCCCGACCCGTTAATTAATTCTGTTGAACGTCGTCGAGAACATCTTCCCCAAGAGTTTTTAGAGGCCAGTACACTGGAAGAATTAAAAGAAGAAGACTTAAACCATCAACGGGAAGAATTACCGCTTTTTTGTCCCCAAGCAACCCCCCAAGAACGGAAAATTTTTCAAGACAGGACTAACCATCTCCGTCAAAGTACCGAAGTGGAAGAATCCCACGGGTTTAAACCTTTGGCGGCCATTCGTCTAGGGGGAGAGTTTTTTGGAATTGATTTAAAAATTGTGCGAGAGTTTACGGATATTGGCAAAATTACCCCTGTTCCTTGTTGTCCAGACCATATTATTGGCAATATGAATTTACGGGGAGAAATTGTCACGTTAGTTGATATTTGTGGTTTATTGAATTTGCCGCGTGTGACGGTTTCTGAGCAATTAAAAGCCATGATTATTGAGGTGCAGGGTTTGGTGGTTGGGATTATTGTGGAAGAAGTTTTAGATGTTTTGTTACTCAATCCGACTGAAATTACTTCTGTTCCAACGGCCATTCATTCTATTGATAATGAGTATTTAGAGGGAGAAGCGACCTATCGGGAAAAAATGCTCAGTTTGCTAGCAGTAGAAAAGATTTTACTGCAAGGTCATTTAATTGTTGATGAGGTCATCTAGAAGAAAGCTACGGTGACTTCTTTTCCTCCATTGTTCTGGTCTTTCTCTAGCTTACATTTTTTTTAAAAAAAGTTACATAACGTTATGAGAAAAGGAGTTTCAACAGGTGAGATTTAGATTTACAATTAAACTATAGCGTTTTTAATTGGATTAAAGAGAGGACTTCAAGGATGAGCAATTTATTTGATAAGGGGAAAGATTACTATCAAGACCAAGAAAATATTGCCAAGGGAAACGTTAACTTTAAATTAAGACATTGGATTATTACAGGTTATGCGATTCCGATTGTTTTATTTATTGTGTCGGGAATTATTGTATTTTTGAATGTGCAAACCGTTCGCAAAGAAGCAAAAGACGTACAACGGTCTATGATGGTCGTTTCTCACATTGGAGATATTGCCTTTAATGTGCAGACGGTTTCTAGGGCAACTCGAGGTTATTTATTAGACGCAAGTACGGTATCTTTAGAATCTTATCGGTCGTCCCGGGATCAGGTAGAGGAACAGCTTGCTCAACTGGATGAATTAGTGATTCATGAAGGACAGAAAGAAACTTTAGAGCGTCTAGTTGCTGAAATAGAGACCCTCATAGACTTGAATGCTGACTTAATTGAAAAAGTACAGCAGGGAGATACTGAGGGAGCAATTCAGTCTTGGACAGGACAAGGTGGACGGGAACAAGCGGAAGTATTAAGCAATCTTTTAAGTCAGTTTAAACAACGAGAAAATGTCTTAGTTGAAGAAAATTTACGGGATCAAGAAAAAGCCTTAGACCAGTTAGTTGCTGCCATTGGCATCGCTACAGGATCAGCCATTATAGTGGCCATTATTGCCGGAACTTTGATTATTAATAATGTGTCTCGTCGGATGAACGAAACGGCTAGTAATTTGGCCACCTCCAGTAGTGAAATTGCCTCCACCATTGAAGAACAGGAACGAACCGCCAGTCAACAGGCCGCGTCCGTAAACGAAACCACCACCACCATGGATGAATTGGGGGCCTCGTCGCAACAGTCTGCTGAACAGGCCGAAGCGGCGGCCACTGCGGCAAAACGGGCTTTAGAATTAGCCGATGGGGGGACCCAAGCGGTGAGTCAAACCTTGGATGGGATGAACGCGCTGAAAGAAAAAGTGAGCGCGATCGCAGAACAAATTTTACGACTCAGCGAACAAACCAACCAAATCGGCATGATCGCGCAATTAGTGGCCGATTTAGCCAACCAAACCAATATGTTAGCCCTCAATGCTGCCGTCGAAGCAGTCCGGGCTGGAGAACATGGAAAAGGCTTCTCCGTGGTTGCCACCGAAATCCGCAAATTAGCCGATCGCAGCAAACAATCCACCCAAAAAATCAATGATTTAGTCGCCGATATTCAACATTCCATTAACTCCACCGTCATGGTGACAGACGAAGGGACAAAAACCGTTGAAGACGGCGTAGAAATCACCCAAAAAACCGCCGATGCCTTCGATGGAGTAGCCGAAGCGGTCAATAATGTGGTGCTGAATAACCAACAAATTTCCCTGAATATTAAACAACAAGCCAGTGCCATTCAACAAGTCGTCCAAGCCATGAACACCATTAATCAGGGAGCCCAAGAAAGTGCCAGTGGGATTACGCAAACCAAACTGGGAACACAAAAACTTAATGAAGCCACTCAAGTTTTAAAAAATATGGTTTAGGAGGTGTCCTTATTTTTCGCTGATTCTTCCCTTTAACTGAATTGAGCAAAATAGAATCATGATTAATCTCAACCCAACCAAAAAATCGACCCCTAATACAATGAGACTCAAAACGAAAATTCAAGTCTTTACCGCCATTCCAGCCGGCTTGTTAGTCGTTGTGGGAGTGGTATCCGTAATGGGATTTTTGGCCATTAATCGACAAATTCAAACCATTTATGATGACCGAGTTGTTCCCTTAACCCAGCTTAAAGTCGTCTCCGATGCCTATGCCGTGTCCATTGTGGATGCCACCCATAAAGCCGAGGCCGGAACAATGACCTTAAATGAAGCCTTAACCTCCGTCACCCAAGCCTTAGTCCGTATTGAAAGCAACTGGGAAGACTATCAACAAACCCAATTAACCCCTCAAGAAGCCGAACTGGCCGCAGACCTCGAACAACTGTTCAATTCCTCCAATTACGCCATTGAAGAATTACAAGAAATTTTACAAGCAGGAGACCGTCAACGGTTAAGCCGATTTAGTCAAAGTATTTATCGCAATATTGATCCCATTACCCAAAAAATCAACGATTTAATTGAATTGCAACTAGAGGTCGCCCAACAGGAACGAAACGAGGCCAGCCAAATCTTCCGTTGGATTCTGATTGTGTTTGTACTCTTACTGGGTATCACCGTGATTTTAGTCTTATCACCCCTAAGACAGTTTCTCAGTCGTGCTATTACCGCCACCGTTGAAGATGCGATCGCCAGCCTCGTCTCCGCCAGTTCTCAGATCGCCGTAGCCAGCGAACAACAAGAAAGAGTCGCCAGTCAACAGGCCGCCTCCGTCAACGAAACCAGCAGCACCATGGAGCAACTCGAAACCTCCTCCCGTCAATCCGCCGAACAAGCCAAAACCTTCACCACCACCGCCCAGGATGTGTTAACCCTTTCTCAAGAAGGGAACGAGGCCGTCAGCGAAACCATGGCCGGGATGAATCAATTGCGAGATAATGTAGAAGCGATCGCGCAAAAAAGCCAAAACCTGCAAACCTCCGCCCAAGAAATTAGCGCGATCGCGCAACTCGTCACCGAATTTGCCAACCAAACCAACCTCCTCGCCTTAAACGCCTCCATCGAAGCCGTCCGCGCCGGAGATCATGGCCGTGGCTTCTCCGTTGTCGCCGCCGAAATTCGCAAACTAGCCGAACAAAGCCAAGACTCCTCCCAAAAAATCGGCACTCTCGCCGAAACCATCCACACCGCCATTAATAACACCGTCACCGTCGCCGAAACCGGGACCCAAAACGTCGAAAACAACCTCAAACTCACCCAAACCACCGCCGACACCTTCGACAAAGTAACCCAGGCCGTCGAAGAAATGGTCGAAGGCAGTCAACAAATTTCCTTAACTGTCCAACAGGAAATGTTAGCCTTTCAACAAATTGCCCAAGCCATGAATGATTTAAACAAAGTCGCCCAAGAAACCGCCAGTGGTATCAGTCAAACCAAAATCGGCACTCAAAAACTCAACGAAACAGCACAACAATTAAAAGAGATGGTTTAGGTTGGTTGTTTGTTGTTTGTTGTTTGTGAACAAGGGAATCGGGAATAGGGAACAGGAAATAGGGAACAGTAAACAGTAATGTTGTTTGTTCTGGGTTCTTTGTTCTCCCCCAGAGGGAGGAGAGAGAATAGAGGAGAGAGGATAGAGAAAAAATTACAGACTACTCACTTCTCACTTCTCACTTTTCTCTCCTCACTTCTT
>NZ_JAQMSD010000055.1 GCF_028330525.1 Spirulina sp. CS-785/01 | reverse complement strand
TATCTACACGATAGGAAACGCTTCAGGAGACACTGCCTCTACTGTGGCTGGAGAAATCTTGTCACAGCAAGCGGAGTCGTTGAATGAAGAACCTCGCTGATTCTTAGGAATCCCTCGGCTCTGTCGAGGGAGGATGTCAACAAAGACTACAGCAGCTTACCCCTCGTGGAATGTTATGCCGGACAACTGAACCAAGTCTTTATGAACCTTTTATCCAATGCGATCGATGCCCTAGAACAAGTTTGTAGCCAAAACGCCTACTTTCACCCCCAGATTACCATTCACACCACCCTCACCCCAGACCAACAAGCCTCTATCGCCATCACCGACAATGGCCCAGGCATCCCCAACCCCATCCAAGCCAAAATTTTTAACCCCTTCTTCACCACCAAATCCCTCGGACAAGGGACAGGAATGGGACTCTCCATCAGTTATCAAATTATCACCGAAAAACACGGTGGCGAACTCACTTGTCACTCCTCCCCCGGAGAAGGCACAACCTTCACTATCCTCATCCCCCTAAAGCAGTAATCAGTGAGATAAACTTTAAATCGTCAGGTTGTACAGCATTGGCTATGCTCAAACGTACCCCCATAATCCTATATAACAAGTTAGAGACTTGTGGAAAATTAAAATTGAACTCTCCACGGATTAAAATCCCGTGGCTTCCAATCGAAACAACTCAATGGATTAAAACACATTTCATTGATCACAAATCATATACTAATGCTATAGCAGACACAGAGGACTAAAGTCCTCCCTTGCCTGTTCCTGAGCCTGTCGAAGGATTCATCCATCGGTGTAAAGCTGTTCGCGGAGCGCATTCCCGCAGGGGAAACGCGCTCACGCACTCCGGCTGAATGCTTATGTCTATCAACCCGTTAAACACGGGTTTCAGCTATTAGCCTTGGGTTTTAACCCAAGGCAGATAAAGGTAGCACTACTCACTCAACTACAATCAAATCATGATCATCAGGTTCAGGACAATTCATTTCCTCCAACGTCTTCCACCCCGCATCCCAAAGATTTTTATCCTTGAGTTGCTTCGCATTAATCCAAAAACGCACCTCAGCATCACAAGAAGCCACCATCTCTGCAAACACCCATTTGCCCTCATTTTTCCGATTCACCACCTGAAAATGCCGCCATCCCCAAGTTTTCTGTTTTGCCGTCCATTTCGATCCTAAAAGATGAGGAAATTTCTGCTTTTTTGCCATTCTCTTGCTAACTGATGCTCGGTTTATAGATTATAGTAATCAGTAATCAGTAACCCGTAAACAGTAATCAGTAACCCGTAACCCGTAACCCGTAAACAGTAAACAATAATCAATTATCAATTATGCTCCATCTCACCTACCTAGACAGTAACTCTTGGCTCATCGAACTTGGCACAAAGCGTATTTTACTTGATCCGTGGCTCGTCGGGCCATTAGTCTTTGCTAACTTACCGTGGTTTTTTCAGGGGAAACGCCCAGAAGATCGAGAAATTCCCGAAAACCTCGATTTAATCTTACTCTCCCAAGGACTCGAAGATCACACTCATCCCCCCACCCTGAAACAACTCGATCGCAATCTTCCTGTCGTCGCCTCTCCCAATGCTGCTAAAGTAGTACAGGAGCTAGGCTATCAACAGATCACTCCCTTAGCCCACGGAGAACGCTTCACCCTAGACGACTTAGAAATTGTAGCCGTTCCGGGGGCCCCCATTGGGCCATTCCTCACCGAAAATGGCTATATTCTCGAAGACAAAACCCACAACACTCGTCTCTATTATGAACCCCACGGTTATCACTCTCCGCAACTCAAAAACTACCCTGCGGTAGATGTCGTAATTACCCCTTTAGTGAATTTACAATTACCTGTCGTTGGGGACTTTATTCGCGGCCAAGAAAACGCCTTACCTGCGGCAGAATGGTTAACTCCCCAAGTGATGATTCCTACCGCAGCAGGAGGCGATATAGAGTATGATGGCTTAATTAATTCCCTCTTAGAAAAAAAAGGAACAATTGACGATTTCCGAGGTTTACTCCGAGACAAAAATCTACATATCCGCATCATAGAACCTACTCCCGGCGAACGGTTTGGCGTTTTAATTAACAATTAACAATTAACAATTAACAGTTAACAATTTTCTTGGTTCTTGGTTCTTGGTGTCCCCCAACTCCCCCATCTCCCCCATCTCCCCCATCTCCCCCAATTATCAACTATCAATTGTTTTAGAAACCCCATTATCTTTTACCTTTAAACTTAATAGAAACGGGATGGCCTTTTTTTTCCATTGTTCAGGAGGGGGGAAACTCGCAGCACTTGACCCAAAACAAGAATCTAACATATCTGTGTGGATAATTCCCGGATTAACCGGAATAGCGGCTAAACCAGACGGGAGTTCTTGGGCTAAAGCGCGGGTTAACCCCTCAATTGCCCATTTTGTGCCACAATAGGGCGCGACATAGGGAGAAGTGGACCGGCCCCAACCGGAACTAAAATTAACAATAATCCCTTTTCCTCGTTCAATCATGGGCGGAACAAAAGCCCGAATCACATTAACAACTCCCTTAATATTGACATCTATCACAGGGCTGAATTCTGCTTCTGTCATTTCCCAAAGTCGTTTTGCTGGGTTAATTAATCCGGCATTATTAATCACTAAATCCGGGGCGTGGGCATGGGAAAGAACCACATCTGCCCAGGCTTGGACCGATCGCGCATCTGTCACATCAACAACAGTAAAATGATGGGGATTGCCGTAGGTTTGTTGGAGTTGCGCGATCGCAGCCTCCGATCTTGCACATCCTAACACCGTACACCCCGACTCAATAAACCCATCAACCATTGCCCGTCCCAATCCACGACTCACCCCTGTAATTACAACTAATTTCTGTGCCATACTTTAATCATTCTTGATTCACTGCATTTATTGTGTAAATAAGTTAAGATACCGACAATTTATATTGCCCGATACAATCATCCTATGCGTACCTTACTGCTTTATCCCCGATTTCCCCAAAGTTTCTGGTCGTTTGAAAAAACCCTCGAATTAGTGGGCCGCAAAGCCATGTTACCCCCCCTAGGGTTGATCACCGTCGCGGCCTTACTCCCCCAAGACTGGGAATTTCGCCTCGTAGATCGCAATGTTACCACCCTCAGCGAAGATGACTGGAATTGGGCCGAGTTAGTCATTATCTCCGGAATGATCGTCCACCGGGAAGACTTTGCTTATCTTATTAAAGAATCTAACCAACGAGGTATCCCGGTAGGAGTCGGCGGCCCCTACGCCACCTCCTTCGCCCAAGAAGTCGAAGCAGCCGGGGCCGATTATCTCATTTTAGACGAAGGAGAAATCACCATCCCCATGTTCGTCGAAGCCGTAGAAAACGGGGAAAAATCTGGGAAATTCCGCGCTTTAGAAAAACCCGACGTTACCGAAACCCCCATCCCCCGCTTCGATCTCCTCGATATGGAGGCTTACTCGGAAATGGCTATCCAATTTTCTAGAGGTTGTCCGTTCCAATGTGAATTCTGCGATATTATTGTCCTCTATGGCCGCAAACCCCGCACCAAAACCCCGCAACAAATCATTGCAGAGTTAGAACGCCTCTACGAATTAGGCTGGCGACGCAGTATCTTTATGGTGGATGATAATTTTATTGGCAATAAGCGCAATGTAAAGATTTTACTGCGGGAATTGACCCCTTGGGTCGAGGAACGAGGTTATCCCTTCACCTTCTCCACAGAAGCATCCGTGGACTTGGCCAATGATCAAGAATTAATGGACTTAATGACCGATTGTAACTTTGGGGCAGTTTTCTTGGGCATTGAAACCCCCGATGAGTCCAGTTTAGAAGTGACTAAAAAATATCAAAATACCCGCGATCCCCTCTCCGAATCTGTTAACAAAATTATTCGTTCTGGAATACGGGTGATGGCCGGGTTTATTATTGGCTTTGATGGGGAAAAATCCGGCGCTGGAAAACGGATTGTTGAATTTGTGGATAAAACCAGTATTCCTACCGCCATCTTTAGTATGCTACAAGCGTTACCGGATACGGCCTTATGGCATCGGTTAGAGAAAGAAGGCCGGTTACGCAAAGGGGAAGCCAATATTAATCAAACCAGTTTAATGAACTTTGTCCCCACCCGTCCCATTGAAGAAATTACCCAGGAGTATATCAACAGCTTTTGGGAATTGTACGACCCGCAAAACTTCTTAGACCGCACCTATCGCCATTATCGCATTTTAGGGACTGCCCCTTGTCATAAGAAACGGCAAGAGAAGGCAAAACAAGCCAAGTATGGGAAAAAACGGGCGGGGAAACCCATTGATTGGCGGATGATCCGGGCATTAGGGATTATTTGCTGGCGACAAGGTATCCTGCGGAAAACCCGCTTTAGCTTCTGGTGGTATTTGTTGCAAATGTTCATCCATAACCGTCGAGGAATTCCTAGTTATTTAGGGGTTTGCGCCCAAGCGGAACATTTCCTAGAATATCGGGAATTAGTGAAGAATAAAATTGAGCAGCAGTTAGCCCAATATTTAGCCGAAGAAGCGGCAAAAGAAGATAGTTCTGAAGCGGAACTGGTGGACTCGTTAGCGAGTTAAACACCAAGGTTGGGGCAATCCCAATATTGCCCCTAGTCCAAACTTTCAAATGTTCTAAAATTCGCTCAATAATAAATTATTCATTATTAATTCAATCCCATGCGTACTTTACTGCTATATCCCCGTTTCCCCAAAAGTTTCTGGTCTTTTGAAAAAACCCTTGAATTAGTGGGCCGCAAAGCCTTACTCCCCCCATTAGGGTTGATCACCGTGGCGGCCTTATTTCCGCAAGAGTGGGAATTTCGATTGCGCGATCGCAATGTTACCACCATCTCTGAAGAGGACTGGAATTGGGCAGAATTAGTGATTATTTCCGGGATGATTGTCCATCGGGAAGACTTTGCCTATCTCATCCAAGAAGCCAAAAAACGGGAAATTCCCGTAGGAGTCGGCGGGCCCTACGCCACCGCCTTCCCCCAAGAAGTCGAAGCAGCCGGGGCCGATTATCTCATTTTAGACGAAGGGGAAATTACGATCCCTATGTTCGTCGAAGCCCTAGAAAACGGAGAAAAATCCGGCAAATTCCGCGCTTTAGAAAAACCCGATGTTACCCAAACCCCCATCCCCCGCTTTGACTTACTGGACATGGACGCTTATTCCGATATGGCGGTACAGTTTTCACGGGGGTGTCCCTTCCAGTGCGAATTTTGCGATATTATCGTCCTCTATGGTCGCAAACCCCGCACCAAGTCTCCGCAACAACTCATCGCAGAGTTAGAACGACTCTACGAATTAGGCTGGCATAGCAGTGTCTTTATGGTGGATGATAACTTTATTGGCAATAAGCGCAATGTGAAGATTTTACTGCGGGAATTGACCCCTTGGGTAGAAGAACGAGGCTATCCTTTCACCTTCTCCACAGAAGCATCGGTGGATTTAGCCAACGATCAAGAGTTAATGGACTTAATGACCGATTGTAATTTTAATGCGGTCTTTTTGGGCATTGAAACCCCCGATGAGTCCAGTTTATCGGTGACGAAGAAATATCAAAATACTCGTGATCCCCTCTCGGAGTCGGTGTTAAAAATTACTCGCTCTGGCTTGCGGGTGATGGCTGGGTTTATTATTGGCTTTGATGGGGAAAAATCCGGCGCAGGGGAACGGATTGTGGAGTTTGTCAAGCAAACCACTATTCCCACAGCCTTTTTCAGTATGCTGCAAGCGTTACCGGATACCGGGTTATGGCATCGGTTAGAGAAGGAAGGCCGCTTACGCAAAGGGGAAGCCAATATTAATCAAACCAGTTTAATGAACTTTGTCCCCACTCGTCCCATTGAGGAAATTACCCGCGAGTATATTAAGGGGTTTTGGGAATTGTACGATCCGCAAAATTTCTTAGACCGAACCTATCAACATTATCGCATTTTAGGGACTGCTCCTTGTTATCAGAAGCGGAAGGAGAAAGCCAAACAGGCGAAGTGTGAGAAGAAATACCCCGGAAAAACGATTGATTTACAACTCGTTCGGGCGTTTGGGACTCTTTTATGGCGACAAGGAGTGAAGCGGAAAACCCGTTTTACGTTCTGGTGGTATCTCTTACAGATGTTTATTCACCACCGAGAGGTGATTTTGAGTTATTTGACAGTGTGCGCCCATGGGGAGCATTTTATTGAGTATCGGGGGCTAGTGAAGAATAATATTGAGCAACAGTTGGCGCAATATTTGGCTGAGGAAGGGGCCAAAGAAGAAACTACACCTCAGAATACAATTGAGGCGATCGCGGGGTAATCTGGAGATATTGATTTTTTTGTGATCGGTTAGGCTTCAATGAAGTTCAAGCTCAATAGGATTCTGTCTTGGAGACGGTTTGCGGACTCCTCTCAGTCGAGGAGTCCCTTTGATGTAGCGGCTATTGCCTCCATAGGTGGGTTAACGCTGGCGTTACTGGGGGTGTTGGTGGTGGGAGACCAAACTAGGCCCAAGGTGGTAGAGTTTAGTGGGGATAATCAGCCGATTGGGGTGGAGGCAGAGTCTTTTACCCTGCGGTTTAATGAAGCGATGGACGGGGAAACGGTGGCGGAGAATTTAGAGATTTCTCCCCCTCTCTCTGGCAAGTTGAGTGGGGGAGGGCGTAAATTTGTTTATACGCTGACGGATTTACCCGCTTATGGGACCGACTATGAGGTGAGGTTAGAGGAGGCCCAGACTGAACCTTTGTCTGGGCAACAAACGCCGGAGACAATGGAGGAGTTTACGGGGACCGTGGAAACCCGCGATCGCGCCTTTGCCTATTTAGGCATTACCGGAGAAGAAGCGGGTCGTCTCCTCTTGTATAACATCACTGAAGCCAAGAAAATTGCCCTTACACCGCCCGATCTCATTGTCACCCAATTTGCACCCTATCCAGAGGGCGATCGGGTCTTATTTTCCGCATACGAGGCCAATCAGGAGGCCAATACCCAAAAACTCTACACCGTCACCACCGGGTTAAATTATCAACCGGACACCGATCCCCAACCCCCAGGCCGCATTAAACGGGTATTAGATGCCCAAAATTACCGCAATTTTCAGTTTGATTTGTCCCAAGATGGCAATTTAATTGTGGTGCAACGGGCCAATCGGCAAAACCAAGAGGATGGGGGATTGTGGGTGATTCCGAAGGAGGGAAACCCCCGCTCTTTAGGTATCAGTGCGAATACCTTTCAAATTACCCCCGATAGTCAAAATTTAGCCGTAACCCAACCCCGTGGGGTGTCGCTTATTCCTTTAACTCCCCAGGGCCAACAGTGGGAGTTTTTCCCCGACTATGAGCAGATTATCGCCTTATCGGAGCAGCCCTCCCAACGGATGATTGTGTTAAAAGAGAATGAGGATTTTAGTAAATCGTTGTTTGCGATTAATCAACGGGGGGAGAGTAAGGAGTTATTAACCATTGGGGGAGATCTTCTTGATTGTGCCTTTGAACCGCGCCAAGGGGAGTTATTATATTGTTTGCAACTTGAAGCGTTAGACCAGAATCGTCGCAGTGCTACTCCGTTTCTGACCTTGATTAATACCCAAACGGGGAATAATTTTGCTTTGGTGGAGTTAACCAATGATCCGGATGTGCGCATGAGTATGGCCCCAGATGGTCGCAATTTATTGTTTGATCAGGTGATGTTAGAGGAGGATGGGGCCTCGGAGGAGGAACAAGCATCAGGGGAGGTTTGGTTGTTGCCGTTGCCGGATTTTGTGCGCGATCGGGAGAATGCAGAGTTAATCCCCCCAGAGGAAGTGACAAATGGCCTTGATCCTAAGTGGATTCCTTGATAGTTGATAGTTGATCCACAGAGGACACGGAGAGAGGAGGGAATCAGGTTTCCCTGTTTGACCGCTTCATTGTATAATAGGGCTTGACTACCAGTAGCTCAATAGTTCCCTTAATTCCTGCTTTGTCTAGCGTGGCCCCATTGAAGTTGCCTCAAAAAGAGTTTACTGGGAGTAGTCGGAATTTAATCCGCTTGGGATATTATCTCAAGCGGCCCCATTATTTTTGCTGAGTCTCGTTCTTGTCGTCTGCCTAAAAAAAAGTTTATAAGAAAAAGTTAAATTTTATGAAAAGGTGTGTTATTATGCAAACATTAGCTAAATAGTCAACCCTTTAGCTTTTTTATTCAACTAATCGTTAATTGTCTACAAAATTAGTCTAGGGAAGCGAGTTTTCTGTCCATCTCACAATCTAATCCAATGGAGAATTTTACAGCGTGGTTTCGTCACGTCACGGGATATCAACCTTTTCCCTATCAAGTGCAGTTAGCAGAAAGTGCAGACTTTCCCTTGTTTCTCGATGCAGCGACGGGGGCCGGGAAAACTGCGGCAGTGGTGCTTGCTTGGGTGTGGCGGCGGTTTTATCATCCTGATGAGACTATCCGGAGGCAGACTCCCCTAAGATTGGCGTATTGTTTACCGATGCGTTCTCTGGTTGACCAAACGACAAACAATATTCAAACTTGGCTGAGTCAGATTGACCCACCTATCACACTCTATCAGTTGATGGGGGGCAAGATTGAGAAAGATTGGGTGTCTTTGCCAGAGTATCCTTGCATTGTGGTGGGGACGCAGGATCAATTGTTGAGTCGGGCGTTAAATCGGGGCTATAGTATGAATCGCCATCGGTGGCCCATTGATTTTGCTTTGCTGAATAATGATTGTCTCTGGGTGATGGATGAAACTCAGTTGATGGGGAATGGGTTACGCACCACGGCACAGTTACAAGGGTTTCGAGAACAGTTTAACGGGTATGGGAACGTTAAATCTCTCTGGATGAGTGCAACGTTACACCGTGAGCAGGTGGAGACGGTGGACTATAAACCGGATTTAGGGGCGTTTCTGGGCTTATCTGAGGCGGATTTACAGGCGGAGGGGCTTCGACAACGGTTTTATGCTAATAAGCCTTTACAACGGGCGACAACGGTTTGGGATGGGGGGAAAGAGACGGCCTATGCTAAGAAGATTGTGCCGGAAATTTTGGCGGCGCATCAAGGGGGGCAGTTAACTTTGGTGATCTGTAATCAGGTTGCGCGATCGCAGGCTATTTATCAACACCTTCCCTCAGACACCGAAAAACGCCTCATACACTCCCGATTTCGCGCCGAGGATAGAAGTAACCTACAAGGGGATTTAGACACCTTCACGGGCATTGTAGTGGCGACACAAGCCGTTGAAGCGGGGGTGGATATCTCGGCGGCGGTTTTGTTTACGGAGTTAGCTCCTTGGCCGTCTCTGGTGCAACGGTTTGGACGCTGTAACCGACGGGGGGAACAGGACAGCATTACTCAAGTGTACTGGATTGATTACGCCGATTTAAATAAGAAAAATATTACTTGGCACTATAGTGTCGAGGCAATGGAGACAGGGCGAAAAGAGCTACAATCCCTTGATAATGTTAGTCCAGCTACCCTGTCTAAGATCACAGTTGAGCCAGAGGCTATTGAGGGGTTAATTCCTCGGAAAGCGGATATCTTGCAACTATTCGACACTTCTACGGATTTAATGGGGCATGATATTGATGTATCTCCCTTTATTCGAGACAGTCAAGACACGGATGTCTTAATAGCGTGGCGAGAGTGGCAAGGGAAAGGGCCACCGGAAGACACCACCGCTTTACAACCTCCAGAATTCTGTCGCGTTTCCCTCCCCCAAGCGGCGAAATATTGGCAAAAAGTGCGTGTGCGAAACCCGGCTTATCGGTGGGAGCGTAGTCAGGGAGAATGGGTTAGGGTGGAGAAACTTTATCCGGGGTTGGCTGTGATGTTTCCTTGTAAAGCGGGGGGATATTCCTCAGAGTTAGGGTTTACCGGGAATCCCAAGGATCGAGAGTTTGCAGCCATTACGCCCAATCCTGAACAAGATAACAAGAATGATCTGGCAATTCAAGAGAGCTTAAGTCCTGATAGTGATGATGACAACTCGACAACTCAGGTGGGGTGTTTTGTTTCTCTGCATCAGCATTCTAATGATGTTGCAGCAGCAGTGAAAACGCTGCTTGAAGATGTGCCAGACGGGTTAAAGGAATTCAAGTTTAATTCTCTCCAAGAAGCCTATGACTGGGATGAAAACTTAGTGCAACGGTTAATCCAAGCTGGACTTTACCATGATGTGGGGAAAGCGCATCCGGTGTTTCAGGATTTATTAACCCAAAAACGCCCTGAGCGCGAAAATGGACTCTGGGCTAAATCTGATCATACTCGCCAAGAGCGAAAAGCAATGAAACCCCCTGAAGACTGGCGGCGCGGGTTTCGCCATGAGTGGGCTAGTGCTTTGGTGGCCTGGGAGGAGTATCCAGAGGACTTTTTATTGGCCTATTTAGTGGCCTGTCATCACGGAAAAGTCCGTATGACGGTGCAAGCGAGGCCAAGGGAAACGAAACCGTCTCCACCTGATATTCCCTATGCGTTGGGGGTTTGGGATGGGGATGAGATTGAGCGAGTGGAGGGCATTACGAGTCAAAAGCATACGCTTACTTTACAGTGTATCAAATTGGGGAAGGAGTCTTGGCGAAATCGCGCGATCGCGCTTCTCCATCACCACGGCCCCTTCAAACTAGCCTACCTCGAAACCCTCATCCGTATCGCCGACTGGCGAGCCTCAGCAAAATATTAACTATTTGTTGGTTCGCTAATTATCAATTATCCATTATCCATTACCCAAATGATACAACTCTCTGGCTGTACTCCTAAACCAATTGCCGCTTATCTTAAAGCAGTGGGCGTTTTGCGGGTTTTAAATAACCAGCGAGACTCCACCATTACCGGATGTTGGCAAAAAGATGTTTTTTGTTTAGAGACTGATCTCACTCCCGATAGTCTCACGCATGAGAGTCTCACGGAGTTTTTCCTGAATGACTATCAACCCACTCCCCTTGTAGCCCCGTGGAATGGGAGTACCGGGTTTTATCCTAAAGATAAAGCCCAAAAGAAACTATTAAACAGCTTTTGTGAGTCCACCGCAGATCGGTTTAACTCCTATAAAAATACAATTACCACGGCTCAAGGGCAAGTTGATGCCCTCGGTTTAGCCAAACAACCGACGGGAGAGGAGAAACAAAAACTCTTGATGCGTCTCCGAAATACTCTCCCAGAAACGGCTTTACCTTGGTTAGAGGCTTGTGCTTTGGTGACGGGAGAGGAAGCCCAATTTCCCCCATTATTGGGGACGGGGGGCAATGATGGCAATTTTGAATTTAGTCGCACCTTTATGCAGCAGTTAGGGGTGGTGTTGGATATTCCCACGGGAAAGCCTACCCCTGACTCGGAAGGCTTACTCAAGGCGGCGTTATTTGCGCTCGTTTTGCCTGATTTAAACTATACCGGGAAAATTGGACAATTTGACCCCATGGCTACAGGGGGGGCGAATGCTGCACCGGGGTTTGATGGGGAGTCGCGGGTTAATCCTTGGGATTTTATCCTGATGTTAGAAGGGGCGATGCTGTTTGTGGCGGGAGCAACGCGACGGTATGAGCAGGATACCTCTGGGGCATTATCTTATCCGTTTACGGTGCGTCCGTCGAATGTGGGCTATGCCAGTGCAGCGATGGGGGATAAGTCACGGGCGGAAATTTGGTTGCCCTTATGGGACAATTTTACCCCGTGGGAGGATTTACAGGGGTTATTTCGAGAAGGGAGAGCCAAGTTTAATCAGCGTATGGTGGTGGATGGGGTGGACTTTGCTTGTGCGATCGCGCAATTAGGCATCACTCGTGGTATTACTGAATTTATCCGCTATAGTTTCCAAGAGCGTAACGGCCTCTCCTACTTTGCTATCCCGTTAGGGCGGTTTACAGTCCAGTCTAACCCCCAAATGGACTTACTCGCGCCCCTCGATGGTTGGTTACGCCGACTGAAAGGGGTTGTTAATGCTGATAATACTCCCGCTTCTCTCAAACAAGCCCACCGTCGTCTCGAAACCGCTATTCTCAAATTAGCAAAAAGCACCGAGAGTCAACGAGGGGAAAGATTACTGGACATATTAATCAGTTTAGGGGAAGTCGAGGCAACGTTAGATCGGGCGTATCGCACCAAAGAAGCCAAAGATAAAGCTCTAAACCCCCTCTCTATGGGCAAAAATAGTTTTAAATGGCTGCAAGAATGCCGCGAAAATAGTCCAGAGTTTCATTTAGCCCTAGGGTTAGCCGGGCAAAACTTACGGGAGCGACTGGTTTGGGTGCGATACAACGAAAAAAGACAACCCTACTGGCTCGATAATGACGACAAACGCACCGTTTGGCGACAAGGCGCAACCTTAGAGCAAAATCTTATTGCTTGGTTAAAACGGTTAGACATTGAAACCCAACAGCAGGAAAAAAACAACGAGAAACCAGAGGAAAACACCCCCACTCCTCCCACCGTCTCTCTCAACTATCTGTATCAGTGGTTAATGGAAGTCGTTGATACTCGCAGAATAGAAGCCCTCGCACGGGGGTTAAGTCTGTTAAACTTGCAAGACTATAAACTTGCCAAAACCTATAAAACCCCCCCCATTCCGGCATCCTACGCCCTCTTAAAACTGGTACATTATCGCCACCTCACCGACAACCATCTCAACTCCCTAGCCCCCAACTTATTCAAGAGTAAACCGTTAACCCTCGCGGCCAAAGCATTACCCCCTGTGCCTGGCCTCATCACCCAGTTAGCCATCGGGAATGAAGCACGGGCTACCCAACTGGCGACGCGACGACTGCAAGCCAGTGGGTTACGGCCATTCACCCAAGAGGGGTTAGTTTCTAACCTTCCTCCTCCTCGGTTAGCGGCTGCGTTAGCTTTTCCTATCGCTGCTGAAGATATCTTACGCTTACTCGCCCAAGTGCAAAAAAATACTCAAAATCAGGACAACAATCAAAATCAGGAGAATGAAAACCATGACAACGCTTAATTTTGACAGTTTAACCGATAAACCCCGTTTACTCATCGAAGCCGACTTACAACCCCTCCAAGGCAAACGCTTTCAACCGACAGGGTTTCCCGACTTAGGGGCGGCTGAGTATAAGTTACCTGATTTGGGGACAAGAATGGTACTGGTAGAGTCGGCGCAAAGTGTGGCCAACCGCCTAGAGTTAACCGCTTGGGATGAGGCTGAGGGTGCTATTGTTGAGCCGTTGACGGGGTTATCTTATGTGGTGGTAGAGGAAGATGGGAAAATGAAAACCAATTCTCTCTTAGAAGCCCATCGGTTAAATTCTAATTACATCCTAGAAAGCAAAGATGACAGCTTTTTAAAGCAACTGAAACAGGAGTTAAAGGTTGCGGATGATACGGCGGTGGACTTCCATCAATTAGCTGTAGTTTTGGCAAAATATGATTTTAATTCCCTGTTACATGGGATATTTTTGGCAAAAAAGGAGTTAGCGGGAGGACGGTTTAAGTTAGCCCGTGCGTTATCGGGTTTTATTGAAGCGGCAAATGTGGAAACGGTGGCCTCTGGTGGGGTGAAAAATGACCGAGTTGATCCCCAAGGGGATACCAAGTCAGGGGGCGGAAATGTTCCCTTTCATCGTGAGGAATATGTGGCGGAAAAAATTACGGCTTATTTTAGTCTTGATCTGGCACAAATACGCGGGTATCGCTTAGGAAAAGCGGTGGAAGATTTACTCATTGCTTTGGCGTTGTGGAAGATTCGACACTTTTTAGAATATGGGTTGCGACTGCGCACGGCTTGTGATTTGAAGTGTCAAGAAATCAAGGTACAACGTCCGGATGGGTGGGCTTTACCTTCTTTAACAGAACTCGATAGTTCTTTACCAGATTTAATTAATTCTGTCAAGAATGAGGGTGTTTTTGCTGACCCTGCTGTTACAGTAGTGAATTATGTTGATCCGAAGAATAAAAGTTAATTTTTAGGGTTTAGGGAAGTTTCTCATTGAACCTTGGGTTAAAACCCAAGGCTCAAAGGGAAAACCTGTTAAAACAGGTTGAGAAAATACAGAAAAAGATGATGATAAAATTAAGTAATGGAAATATCTCGCTTTATCACTTCTTATTAAACAGAATCATCCGAATTTCATATTAGTTTTAAGCTGATGACTGACGGCTGATAGCTGAATGCTTACCAACAAACAACCAATCACCAAAAACAATGATTACTCTTTCCTGTAAATTCCTCGCAGGCCGCTATCATGCTACCCCTTGGACTCATCAAGTCAATGAAGGGGTTGTGGAATGGCCGCCCTCACCTTGGCGCATTTTACGGGCGTTAGTATCGGCTTATTATCGCTTACCGGAAACGCCAGACCGCAGGGTATTATTAAGTTTACTGAGCCAATTAAGCAACAATTTACCCCATTATTCTTTACCCAATTATACGGAGGCTCACACCCGTCACTATATGCCCATTCGTCGGGAAGGGAAGAATAAAACAACTCGTGTTTTAGATACCTTTTATGTGATTCATAAAGATGACTCTCTGATGGTGTGGTGGCCGGATGTAACGTTGGCGAAACCGGAGAGGGGATTATTGGAAGAACTTTGTGGCGCGATCGCCTATTTAGGCAGGGCCGAATCTTGGGTAGAAATCACCGTAAAGGATGAAAAACCTGAGTTGATCACGGCTTTTCCCATGACTGAGGAGTTAGAAGACAACCCCCAAGATATTCTAGACACCCTCAATGTTTTAGTCCCTCTTGATGAAGCCAGGTTAACCCAGTTACAGGATACTTTAGGGATGCTGCCTAAACCTAAGAAAAAGCGGGGGAAAAAGTCTTGGACGATTCCGAGGGACATTGTAGAGGTGTTAGAGTTGGATATTGGCGACTTACACGCTCAAGGGTGGAATGGTATCCCTGGGGGGCGTTGGGTGCGGTATGGGGTGCAGGAGACTTCCCTGAAGCCCGAAAAACCCTCTGAAGGTGCTTTATTATTGCCTAATTTTGCTCGGTTTCGCTTGGTGAGTGAGACGGTGAAAGCCTCGGTATTGCCGCCTTTAACCCAAGCTATTGCCATTGGCGATCGCCTCCATAAAACCTTAAACAAAATTTCCGACGGATTGCCTGTCTTTTCTGGAAAGGATCAAGACGGAAACCGCCTACAAGGCCATCAACACGCCTTTTTCTTACCCGAAGATGCCGATGGGGATGGCAAGATTGATCATATTTTAGTGTGGGCGAAAGAGGGCTTTAACCCCGATGCGGTGCAAGCCCTGGCGAAAGTCCGCAAAATCTACGGAGGTGGCATTTCTGGCTATCAGTTGGTTTTATTAGCGGTGGGGCGTTTAGAGGAACAACCGTCGATTTCTTCTTTAACCTATTGCCCTGCAAAGAAATCTCAGGATCAGGAGAAAAGTTACTATTGGCGATCGCTCACTCCCTTGATTTTTCCCCGCTATCCCCACAAGAAAAACGGCCGCTATCAGCGAGAGGAGGAGGTACAACGGCTTTTAGGGGAGATGGGGTTTCCCGACTGTCAGTCGGTGGAGTTATTGCCTAAACAGAGCAAGTTTGGGGTAAAAGAGCAGTTTTATGGTTCAAAGTTTTGGCGAAACCGTCTCCACGGGAAAGGGTCACGGGGGCCGATGCAGGGGTATGGGTTTAAACTGGTGTTTAAGGAGGAAGTTAAGGGGCCGATCGCGCTGGGATATGGAGCGCATTTTGGCTTGGGGGTGTTTCGTCCAGAATAGTGCGATTTGCGCGACGGGGTGGCTGTTTAGGAAGTAAGTTGTGCAAATTAGGGGGAAAGGCTGATGAGGTCTAGATTTGAGGCGTTACGGGAAGATTGGAGTGTCGCGCATTCCCTAGAAGCCTTACAAATTATGAGTTTGAGGGGTTTTCTTGAGGAGTCAATTTTGGTACAATTAAACGGTATAGCGCATTTTGATCGAGTGTCGCGCAACTGCACCTTGAAAATTCAATATGACAAGGGTTGTGGAGTCCCGCTGTTTAAATCTGCTCCTTGAGAGCAGCCCCATTGAAGCTAATACCCAGAAAATGTAAACAAACAAAAGGTAGAGTTTAAATCTGCTCCTTGAGAGCAGCCCCATTGAAGCCGCGTTTAACCCTAGTTATATCAATTGGCAACAACGTTTAAATCTGCTCCTTGAGAGCAGCCCCATTGAAGCCTTCAAGTGGGAGATTGAACCAGTCGGGTGTTTCGTTTAAATCTGCTCCTTGAGAGCAGCCCCATTGAAGCGGAAACACCGGGTCTAACATTGCCTCATATGAGGCAATGTTTAAATCTGCTCCTTGAGAGCAGCCCCATTGAAGCACGTCGGGGTACGGCGATCGCCCCCGCCCCTGCGGTTTAAATCTGCTCCTTGAGAGCAGCCCCATTGAAGCCCGAATATTCTACGCTGTACTGGCCTTCCACGCGAACCGAGTTTAAATCTGCTCCTTGAGAGCAGCCCCATTGAAGCCATCCACTCCGTTGCCTTAGTTCCGCCAACGAAAGGTTTAAATCTGCTCCTTGAGAGCAGCCCCATTGAAGCGAATATTCGGGACGTGGAGACGAAAATTTGCGGATACAAAAAGTTTAAATCTGCTCCTTGAGAGCAGCCCCATTGAAGCCGGTCTGGGTCAGGGGGTCTCCCAGCCCGTCTTTTATGTTTAAATCTGCTCCTTGAGAGCAGCCCCATTGAAGCTGATATCAAGGTGGGCCCCCGTGCCTATTCCAGAGTGTTTAAATCTGCTCCTTGAGAGCAGCCCCATTGAAGCACACCGAACAAAACCAAGACCAAACTTTTCTGGGGTTTAAATCTGCTCCTTGAGAGCAGCCCCATTGAAGCCGCATATATTGCGATCGCTCTGGTATCCCCAAAAAAGTTTAAATCTGCTCCTTGAGAGCAGCCCCATTGAAGCGGAGAAAAGGGGCGGGAGAGGAGCTGGCGAGACGGTTTAAATCTGCTCCTTGAGAGCAGCCCCATTGAAGCTAAAAATCCAGATTTTTTTCTAATCTGTTTAATAGTTTAAATCTGCTCCTTGAGAGCAGCCCCATTGAAGCAAACTTACTGAGTATCAAGAAACCTTGCTAAAGGGTTTAAATCTGCTCCTTGAGAGCAGCCCCATTGAAGCGCAGAATCCCAATTTCAGGGCATCCATATTGTCGAGTTTAAATCTGCTCCTTGAGAGCAGCCCCATTGAAGCCGAAAATTTTTGATATGGCATCAGAATTTATATCCATTGTTTAAATCTGCTCCTTGAGAGCAGCCCCATTGAAGCGAAGATCAGGGTGAGCGAAAAAAGAAAAGCCAAGTTTAAATCTGCTCCTTGAGAGCAGCCCCATTGAAGCATTTATAAATTTCTTCATTAATAATAATATTTTTGTTTAAATCTGCTCCTTGAGAGCAGCCCCATTGAAGCCCCCTAAAAAATTGGGCTGAGTACCGCGATCGCCTTCCCAGCAAGTTTAAATCTGCTCCTTGAGAGCAGCCCCATTGAAGCAGCCTTCTCCACTACCTCTCCGATCGGGATCAGAGTTTAAATCTGCTCCTTGAGAGCAGCCCCATTGAAGCTCTACTACCCCTATTGCGTCAGTTATGGATAGACTGTTTAAATCTGCTCCTTGAGAGCAGCCCCATTGAAGCCTACTTAGGGAGGGGGGCGACTCTGAGGACTGGGGTTTAAATCTGCTCCTTGAGAGCAGCCCCATTGAAGCACGGCTACTCCCACCTACACAGATGAACAAATTAAGGTTTAAATCTGCTCCTTGAGAGCAGCCCCATTGAAGCTACCGGAATGTGAATTAATTGGTGTAAAATTTAGGTTTAAATCTGCTCCTTGAGAGCAGCCCCATTGAAGCAACTCTATACCTGATTCGGCCTCATAAAAATGCCGTTTAAATCTGCTCCTTGAGAGCAGCCCCATTGAAGCACTGTGATAGCAAACTCCTCACGCAAACCTTGGAATGGTTTAAATCTGCTCCTTGAGAGCAGCCCCATTGAAGCAGAACAAATTTGTTTTCCATGTTTATAATCAATTACGTTTAAATCTGCTCCTTGAGAGCAGCCCCATTGAAGCATCGGGAGGATAGCTAGAGAGATCACGAAGTTGCCAACGTTTAAATCTGCTCCTTGAGAGCAGCCCCATTGAAGCTAGCCTCCCCCCAACCACTCCACTCCTCCCTGGCTGTTTAAATCTGCTCCTTGAGAGCAGCCCCATTGAAGCTTAGCCCCAAGTGTTCACCCTAACGGAGGGACGTACCGTTTAAATCTGCTCCTTGAGAGCAGCCCCATTGAAGCTTTATCTCGGCCTTCTTTAAATCCCTCTAATCCTTCGTTTAAATCTGCTCCTTGAGAGCAGCCCCATTGAAGCGTGTAAGCCACTTCGTTAATCCCTGCCAAAGCATTTTCCCGTTTAAATCTGCTCCTTGAGAGCAGCCCCATTGAAGCTTTATCGGAACTTTTGGACGGGCAACAAAACACAGCAGAGTTTAAATCTGCTCCTTGAGAGCAGCCCCATTGAAGCGGGTCACGGAGGAAATCAGAGTTATTGGTACTCCCGTTTAAATCTGCTCCTTGAGAGCAGCCCCATTGAAGCCACCGCTTTCTCGCTTGGAGTAGTGCCGCTAATTGTTTAAATCTGCTCCTTGAGAGCAGCCCCATTGAAGCGAGGTGGCCTGCGTTCGCTTAGTAAAACCCAAAAAGTTTAAATCTGCTCCTTGAGAGCAGCCCCATTGAAGCCCACACCACTTGGATAGGGGGATACTCGGAATATTGTTTAAATCTGCTCCTTGAGAGCAGCCCCATTGAAGCGTGACCTGCTGGGGGGAGGGATTGATAAGCTGGGGTTTAAATCTGCTCCTTGAGAGCAGCCCCATTGAAGCATCAGTGCCATGCCCAATGTGATAATCCCTGCCAGTGGGGTTTAAATCTGCTCCTTGAGAGCAGCCCCATTGAAGCAAGCAAGCAAGCAAGGAAGCGACCTTAAACGACCTTAATGTTCCTCCTTCCTTAAATAATTCACCCATTTAGCCGCTAACTCTACTTGGGTGAAAGGAATTTCTATACTACCTTGAGAGGGACGACAGAATTCTATAACAGGGGTTCCTTTTGAGGGAGGATTGTCTAATGAGACCGTTTCACCATTGACTCGTAGGTTAATTTCGGTGACATTTTCTAGGGAAAAACTTTGTAGGTCTTTTGGACCATTGCGGGTGGGTTTTCCCCAAGTGATCTCTTTTCCTTTAATTCCTAAGACTGCGTAAATATCGTATTTCGCATTATCGAAGGATTCGGCCCAAACTCGATAATTTTCGACTTTCTGATATTCATTCCATCCAGCCCATGCTAACCAGACAAAACCGATTAGTAAGGGCAACCATATTAAACCACGTTCCATTTATTCAATTAACAATTAGGAATTAACAATTAGTAATTAGAATGAGTCATTAGCAATTAACTAGGACTACTATATACTATTTTATCCTGCCGAGAGGGATTTACCAAGGGAGTTTTGACCCATCCCAAGAGAAAAATTGACCACTCTCCGTTTCTGTTACTGTATCAATAATATTTAGGAGTTGGGTGACGGTGCGATCGCAAGTAAACAACTTCTCTGGGGGGACATTCCGTTGGAAAGGCTGAGAGAGGGCTGTATCGGTCGTTCCGGGGTGCAGTTGTATAATGATAGTCTGGGGACTCTTGCGACGGTATTCAATGGCCACAGTCCGCATAAACATATTTAACGCTGCTTTCGAGGCCCGATACCCATACCACCCCCCAATATAATTATCCTCAATACTGCCAATTTTAGCCGAAATACTAGCAAAAACATTCCGTTCTTTATGTTGCAACAAAGGGAGTAAATGTTTCGCCAATAAAACCCCTCCAATACTATTCACTTGAAAATATTGAATTAAATGATCTGAATTTAATTGTCGTAAACTTTTCTCCGGTTGTAACTCTCCCCCATGCAGTAACCCCACACAATTAATCACGAAATGTAATTGCTTAATGTCTTGTTGTATTCCCTTCACAACTTGAGCAATATTATCTTCATCCGTGATATCTAACTGTAATAACTGTAAACGCTGATTAGACTGCTGTGCAAGAATTTTTAGGTCTTCTGCTGACTCCGGACGACGATACGTTGCATAAATCCGCGTAATATTGTCTCGTTGGAGTAAATGCTGCACAAAAGCAAATCCAATTCCCCCATTTCCTCCAAGAATTAAAGCATTTTTCATTGTTCCTTCTGAAAATAAATAAGATAATCAATACGCTATTCTATTAATTTAAACTAAGAAAATTCAATTTGCTCAATTAATTCATTTTAAAATTAAAATGCTGATCTAAACAATGAGTAATCGTTGTAATGGCTAATTTTTCGGGATTTTGAATTTTAGTAATTTTAACAATATTTGTATCTTTAATTTTCCTAATCTTATAAAATAATATTTTTAAAATAGCTTCTGCTTTTTTAGCATTGCTTTGAGTATAATCAATTAAATGTAAAAAGGCTTCTTTAACAGAGGAACTACTAATGTTACCATTATAATCTAAAGTGTAAGGATAAGGCTGTTCTAAAGAGCGAGTTAACCAACCACTTTCAGCCATTGCAGGGAGTCCTAAGTCTCGCAGAGTAGGAGTGATATACTGGGTGTCTATTGTCCGTCCAGAAAATCCCCCTTTCATCTGTGTTTGATGATAACGGATATCTTGATCAGGATAAAGGGTTTTATGAACTAAGAGAGTAACTAAAACGGTATATACTCCCTTTTTTTTAAAACAATTATTGGCAATTATTTCAAGGTAATTGATATACTGATCAGGAATTTGAGAAGAAAGATTATCAATAGATTGTGAATTCTTGTAAATTTGTAGCAATTTTTCTTTATGATTCATAACTAATCCCGGAATGAGAAGTTGTACAGGAGAGGAGTCTTGCTGTTGCTTTTCTAAAGGGTTCTCTAAATTATTAGTAAAGATTTGTTGTTGAATTTGTATCCCTAATTCATATACCATAGGGACGCATACAGAATTTCCTACTTGTTTATAACATTCTCCTAGATTAGGATGTCTTTTAAAATTTTCAGGAAATCCCATAATTTTATAACATTCTTGAATGGTTAACTTGCGAACCGCATTTTCTTCAGGAATATAAATAAAAAAACGTCCTGATGTTTCCTGAGAGGGAATGGTGGGATGTAACCCATCAATCGAATAAATACGGTTAGGTTGACGATGAACCCTTGATAAATGTTCAGTATTCGGTCTAACTCCTTTTTTCCAAATACTTTTATTACTGCGATATCCCACAAAAATTAAACCAGATTTCTGCTGTTTTGGGTTTTCAATTAAAGTATAATCTTTACTGTCTAAATATTCAAAATTTCCTGATTGGCAGAGAAATTTTTTCAAGGGGTGGTAAGTGTGACGGGGGTTCAATCTATCAAAATCAAACTTTTTATCTTTTGTCGCAATAATCACAACTCTTTCTCGATTTTGGGGAACTCCAAAATCTTTAGCATTCACGAGTTTATAACTAACCTGATACCCCAAATCTTCTAGAGAATACAGAATAACATCTAATGTCCTACCCTTATCTTGATGTAATAAATATTTTACATTTTCTAATAAAACAACTTTAGGTTGTTTATATTCAATCAGTTCACAAATATAAAAGAATAATGTACCCCGCGTATCTTGAAACCCTTGACGCTTTCCACAAATGCTAAAGGGTTGACAAGGAAACCCTGCGGTTAAAACATCAAAATCTGGTATGTTGTGTAAATTAATTTTCGTGATATCACCATCGGGATATTCACCAAAATTTTGATAATAGACCTCTTGACAAGCAGGATTAATTTCACAAGAATAGACACATTGATATCCTGCTTGTTCTAGTCCTAAGCGAAATCCCCCAATTCCAGAGAATAAATCAACAAACTTTAATGGAGATAAAGTTAAGGGGGATGGTTGATCAACTTTTCTAGTTTCAGAAGAATAGGTTTGAGGTTGGGGGAACACAGTTTTCATAAACAACGTAGAACCAATTATGAACTCAGAATTTTCCTAAACCTGAATAGCCTAATTGATTGCGCTCAGGGGGAATAGTCAATGATACTGTACAATAAGCCGGAATTGCGACTCAATGAACCCCTCTCCCTATGTCCTCTGTATCTAGACTGGTTCATCCGCCCTCAAAACCTCGTTTCAAACTCTAACACAGCACGACTATCCCCGCGAAAATCCGTCGAACCGCGTACAGTAAACTGATCATTAATACGATAACGCACATTAAAACGAGTAGGTTGCTCCGGGGGTGTAATATACTGTAACGCAGACACCGAAACGCGATCGCCAAAATCCTTCCCAACCTCCATCGCAACCCCTAACGTCCCCGTCCGTCCCTCCTCCTCATCAATCACCTCAGCCGGGAAAATAGCAAAAGAACTCAACCCAAACGCCTCACTAATCGCATATTGTACATCACTCAACAACGCATTACTCGCCAAATTCGCCAACCCCCCCACCAAGGCCGTATTATCCCCCCCGGCCACCGCATTAATAAACCCACCCCCCATCAAAGCAATAATCTCCGTCTCACTGCGAGAGGGGGTACTCTCCAACTGTAGCACCTGTCGCGCTTGTACGCCCGTTTGCGGGTTATTGAGACTAGCAATTAACTCCGAGGCCGTCCCCTCCATAATAGCCTCCACCCGAATGGTTTGCACCGTCCCCACATCCATGGCCGTGGTACTCACTTCAGAATTTATCGCATTAGTCATCACCGGAGACCGACTGGCCTCCAACACATTCCCAACTAAGCGAATATCTAACTCCGGGTCCAAGTCTCGACGGGGGACAAACCGGGCCACATTATCATAATTACTATCAAGACGGAGGGTAGTGGTAAATAAGTCCACATATCCCCGTTTTAACGCGATATCCCCCACCACTTGGGGACTATCTAAAGTCCCATTCACCGTTAACTCTCCGTTGGCGAGAAATTCTAACAGAGGTCGTTGGGAAATAGCGAATTTTTCCCCCAACTGGACAATTAAATTATTAAACGACACCCGACTGGTGAGGTCTTCCTCTCCTTCTCCTGATGTTAAATTATTAGCCGTTGCAGTCCCTCCCAACTCCAACCGACCTTGGTTAACCTCCACATTCCCCGATATTTCCGGTTCTAAGGCAGCCCCAGCAATGATAATATTGCCCTCAACCTCCCCATTGAGTAACCCTTTTAAATTTAACGCTAATTTTTCTAAACTCACCGTCAGAGGGGTGTCTTGGGGTTGGGGGATGGTAGTGGGTAAAACTCCCGTAACCACAATATCTCCTCCCCCATATTGACCCGTTAATTCTTCCACCTCAATGCGGTCAAAATTAAACTGGACTTCCCCATTTAAGTCCGTCACTGCATTGGGTAAAACTCTCGATGTCACCACCCCATCGGTAAAACTCGCATTTCCTTGGGCCACTAAACTGGTGAGTTGTTGAGTAGAGGGGTTGATAGTCCCCGACACTTCTACATCCACCACCCCTTCTCCCTGTTGCCAGGCTAACTGTTGCCGGGTGAGAATGTTCAGTAAGGCCAACCCGTCATCTTCTAGGTTTGCTTGCAGTTGCAGACTATTATCTTGGGGGGGGGTTGCGTTGGGGAGGGGGAGACGGTAGGGAATGCTACCTGTGAGGGTGAGGGGGGTCCCTTCTTCTGCGAGGATGCTTTTGGCTGAGAAGCTGAGACGGGCGTTATTATAACTAAAGTTACTTTCGGCAGTATTAATAGGGGTATCATTGACACTGGCATCAGTAATGGTGATGCGGCCTCGACTTTGGGGGTTAGTTTGGGTCCCCCCAATGCTGGCGGTGGCGTTGATGCGTCCCCCAAACCCCACCGCAGGAGGGAGAGGGATGAGGTCTTGAAGGGAGGCAATGGGGAATTCCGTAACCTTGAGTTGTCCGGAGAGGTTTTCGGTCCCAAAGGCCCCAGAAACCACTACAGACCCACCTCCTGATTGTAATTCTAAGGGGAGTAGGGTGAGGATGCCTTCTTCTAGGTTAGCAGTGGCGGCCACATTACTGGCTTGAAAGTTCCCCCATTGCCAGTTGTTTCCGGTGAAAGTTAAATCTGCATTGACTCCATCAACTCCTTCACTAAAGGTAGTTGAGATGGCAATTTCGCCGTTAAATTCTCCGGTGAGGTATTGGAGGGAGGGGAGGGGGATGGCTTCTTGTTGTTGGGCTTGCGATCGCGCAACTAAGGTGATAATCTCAGAAAATCGCCGCAAACGGTCTTCAATACTCGCGTCCACTGAAAGTCCCACGGGAATGGTGTTCAAGTCTGCGGCCTGTCCCGTGGGAGACGTTTGCCAAGTGGTGGCCAGTCTTTGAATATCTTGGAGGTCTTTAATTTTAAACGTAGTGAAGACATCCTGAATATCCCCATTATTAATGGCAATCTTACCCTGGAGGCGGGGGTCAGTGAAGGTGTTAGTCAGACGACCCGTAATTTGATATTGGGTTTCCCCCCGTTGTAAGTTCCCTTCGTCTAGGGTGATGGTGTCATTTTGGACGAGAAAATGACCATTAAATTGGTCCCCTTGTAAGAGGCCAAAAACAGGTTGAGTAATATTAATACGTCCCTCTGTTGCCAAGGTATTGAGGTTTAATACTGCATTCCCCGAAACCATTCCCTGTACGGGTTGGGCCGCAATAACCGGAGGGAGTTGTTGTAACGGGACAATTGATTTAATAATCGGGAGAGGAAAATTATTAAATGTTCCGACAAGTTCCCTCCCCTCTCGGTCCCCCGTAGCCGTAAATTCATCTAATTTTACCTCAAAAGCCGTCGGCAGATAGTCCCCATCTAACCTTAATTCTAAGCGGTCTGTATCCCCACTTAACGCCACTATTCCCCCATTACTATCCAATTGTACCTCTCCCGTTAATCGGGGGTCTAAAACCAACTGATTGGCGGCCACATTGGCTAAAATAACATGACCTGTAAGCGAGGGATTAGGAATTGTTCCTTGAACCGTCCCCTGAAAACTCCCCTCTCCTCTGAGGTTTAAAGGAGATAAGTCCACCGGGAGAGAGACATATTGTTCAAGTTCTTGTTGCAGGGTAGCGAAATTGATATTATTAACATCGAGATTGAGATCAAAAAGGGCGATTCCCTCCACCACATCCCCCGTCAACAACCGCTCCACATCAATCTCCACCTCCCCCGATGCTTGCAACTGGTTTCCTCCATCAACCTGAGATAAACTCAACCGTTGACCATCCCAAGCAAACCCCGCATCCACCGGACGAGTAATCACCGAAACCCCTTCACTCAGGGTAACATTCCCCTCCGCCGTTACATCACGGGGACTAAAATTAATTAAATTGGCTGCAACTTGCACATCTCCCCCTAAACTCCCCCGCAACCTGGAAGAAAACCGCCCCAACTGTACCCCCTGGGGAGTAAGATTAGCCGAAAGCGTGCCATTGGCCAACTCAACCCCCGTCACAGTCACCCTTCCCCCCGCTAACTGTAAATCCCCCGACCCCGAAGCACGAATCGCGCCAATTGTCAAATTATTCACCCGGCCTGCCACCTGAAACTGTCCCCCGGCCACTCCTTGTAACTGAGGAGGGACTTGGGGGGTAAGGGTATGGGGTTGTAACCCTTGGGCCGTTAAATTAGCTTGCCACTTGCCATTTTCGAGAGAAAAATCCCCTTGGGCCGTCCCCCGCGCCAAATTCGTCACCCGTCCTGAGCCGTTAACTTGCAGCGTGTTAAGATAATCTTGAGGACTCGTACCAGGTTGCTCCCATAACGCCGAAGTCAAGGCCACCTGCACCTCTCCCGACGCTTCCCCCAGAGACCCCCGATTAATCGGTAAACTGGCGGGTAAACTCACCAACTGAGACAACTGCCCCAACCCTAAACTATTCGCACTCAGCCGCGCTGTCAACTGGTCTCCCTGCCATTGCACCTCCCTTGCAGCAACCGTCCCTCCTGCAACCCCCACCGAGAGAAACCCCGACCCCTGCACCATTTCAGGCATAAACCCCGCCAAACGTCCCGTTAGGTCAAAATTGCCATTCAACGCCCCCAACGGCGGCATAGAGACATTTTCTGGGGCAAATGCGGGGACAATTCGCCCCACCTGCACCCCCGACGACCGGAGAGAGACGCTTAACTGACGGTCTTCCCCCAACTGTAACTCATTAAACCGCACCATCCCCCCGGCCACATTAATAAACCCATTCCCGGACACCGTAACTGTATCGGGGCTAAAATTCTCCAAAGACCCCCTTAATGCTAAAGTAGCGGTAGCCGTCCCCACTTCCCCCCTCACTGCTGCGGGTAACTCCAGAAACTGAGAGATATTCACCTCAGAGGCTTGCACTGTTCCCTGCCATATCCCATTATTAACTTGAATCTCCCTAGCAGTGAGACTCCCTCCCCCCAACACCGTATTACTGGACACCGTAGCTTGTAAATTTTGCCAATTTTGTAGGGGAATGACGGCTTTAGCTTGGGCTTCGATAGTATTTAAGTTAACGGGTAATGTCACGTCGTAGAGACTCGCTAACCCTTGACTGGGGACATTTTCTGCGGTGGCCGTCACCAAGGCCGTTTGTTGGTCATTTAAAACTAAACGTCCTTCTCCTCGGACTGTTCCCCCTATACTAGGAGTCGCAGTTACTTGGTCAACCGCTAAAATTTGTTGACGGACTTGATAACTAAAGTCTGCGGCCAGAGAGTCTAGGGGGACTTCATCTAATTTAAATGTGGTCGCAGTTTTATTGAGACGACCGCGAATGATAGGGTTTGTTAATTGTCCTGTAATGTCTGCTGCAACTTCAATTTCTCCTGAGACGGGAATATTTTGGGAGTCCAACTCAAAGGTCGTCAAAATAGTCTCAATATTTACTGGGAGAATATTCAGAGAGACTGCAAACCCCGACTCAACCCCAATATCTCCCCTTGCAACTGCGGTAATATTCCCTAACTGTCCCCGAATATTATCCAAGGTGGCTACATTATCAGCAAGTTGAAATGTTCCCTCTTGGACTCGGATGTTGTTGGGGACATTATCCACATCCACTTCGACCTTTTGAACTTGGGCCACTCCTGTGACTTGGGGCCAAGTTTCTTGGGTGAGGGGGTTGCCCTCTAGTTCAATGGTTACATTTCCCCCCACTGTCCCAGAGATAAATTCTAGGGGGACACGGGGGGCCAGTTTTTTGAGTTCGGGTAAGGACAGGTTTTCTGCGGTGACTGCGACTTTTCCCTGTAGGTTGTCTAATTTTTTCTCTGCAAAGGTGACTTCTCCGGTGGCCGTGACTGTTCCTCCCTTGACCAGTTTTGCTTTGAGGTTTTCTAGGAGGATGGTTTCTAGTTTATCGGCAAAGGTAACGGTTGCGCTGGGGATGTTCAGTTGGACGGGTTGTTTAAAGGTTTCGTCTCCGTATCGTCCCATGAGGGTGACGGACCCATCAAACACTCGCAGGGAGTCTAGTTCAATATCAATGGGGAGGGGGTCTTGTTCGGGGGGTTGGGGGATGGTTATCCAACTCCCGTCGAGACTTTGTTCGATATAGACTTCTGTTCCCACGAGGGAGACGTTCAACCCTAACCGGTTTTGGGTGAGGACGGTGAGGGGGTTAAAGCGGACGGCCACGGTACTTACGGTTGCTTGGTCGGGGTCGTCTTGGGTGGGGGGGAGGTGGGTTTCCCCAAACCGTAACCCGGTGGGGGAGAAACTGAGGAGGTTTCCTAGTTCGACGGGTCGTTGGAGGTTGGTTTCGAGACTTTGTTCGACGGTGGGACGGAGATATTGTTGGATGAGGGCCCAGATTATGATAACACTCCCCCCTGCTGCGATGAGGAGAATGACGGTTAACCAGGCCCACAGTTTACGGTTTCGTCTGGGTTGGGGTTCGTTGGGAGGGTGGGTCATTAAACAGTAAACAGTAAACAGTAAACAGGGAACGGGGAACAGTAAACAGGGAACAGTAAACAGGGAACAGGGAACAGGGAACAGTAAACGGGGAACAGGGAACGGGGAACAGTAAACAGTAAACAGTAAACAGGGAACAGTAAACAGTTGGTTATTAGCAACCAACAACTAACAACTAACAACTAATAACTAACAACTAATTACTGATAAGACCAGACTCGCACTGTATCATCACTACTCCCACTGACTAACATTAAATTGGCCTCACTTCCGTGTTGGTCTTGACTGAAGGCCACAGAAACCACCGCAGCAGAGTGGCCATGGAGGGTGTTTAAGAGATGACCACTTTGGGAGTCCCACAGTTTAATGGTACTATCCCAACTGCCACTCGCCAGAGTCCGACCGTTGGGACTAAAAGCAATGGCATAAACCGAGCCATGATGGTCTGATAAACTGGTGATGCTTCTCTTAGTAGTAGTGTCCCAGAGGCTAATCGTATTATCATCACTGCCACTGGCCAAGCGTTTCCCGTCGGGACTGAAGGCCAAAGCATTTATTGTCCCATGATGACCTCTCAGGGTGTGGATGTTGTTCCCGGTTTCTAGGTCCCAGAGTTTGATGGTTTTATCATCACTCCCACTGGCTAAGAGTTTACCATCGGGACTGATAGCGACACATTTAACTCCTGTAAACCAGTCGGAATGACCCGTTAAGGTTCGCTTAACGACCGAACTTTGCAGTTCCCAGAGTTTAATACTTTTATCGTCACTCCCACTCATCAATAGTTTACCATCGGGACTGAAGACTAGGGACTTCACGGATCCGGAATGGCCGTTCAGGGTGGCGATGGGTTGACCTGTGGAGAGTTGCCAGAGTTTAATGGTTTTATCGTCCCCTCCACTGGCTAAAAATTGCCCGTTGGGACTGATGGCCAGGGTTTTCACACTGACTAACCCCCCGGAACTTTTATGTCCCAAGGTGCGAATCTCTTGCCCGGTGGCCAGTTGCCAGAGTTTAATGGTATTATCATCGCTACCACTGGCGAAGATGTCCCCGGAACGCGCTACGGAGAGGGAGTTGACTCCTTTACTATGACCGGTCAGCAGGTGAATGCAATGCCAGCGAGAGGGGTCAATGGTCTCGATGTCAAGTACCTCTAGGGGGATAATTTCTCCGGCTTCGAGGACGTTGTTTAAGGCGGGGGAGGGGGTCAAAGCGGCGGTTTCTGGGGGTTGGGAGAATTGCGCGATCGCTTCTCGGAGTTCGGCTAACTGGGCTTCCGTTTGCGGGGTCACGTTTTCAATGGTGGCTCGCAGTTGGTTCACTTGTTCTTGTAAGGGGTCGAGTAAGGCTTGGGTCTGGGTGTTTAGGGTGTCTCGATATTGGTTGAGGAGGTCTTGTATCTTGGCCTGTTGCGGGGTGGAGTCGGGGTTGAGGGTGTTTATTTTTTGTTCAATTTCTTGAATTCGTTGCTCTAGGGGGTTGACAAAATCTTTAAGTTGTACTAAAGAGGTTTGAACGGCTTGGAGTTGCTGTTGGGTTTCCGGGTTTACCTGATGGGCTAAGGCTTCGAGTTGGCCGAGATGGTCTTTAATGCGGGCAAAAAACTGGTCAATTTTTTGGAAGGCGGCTTCAGTGTTTTCTTGTTGAGATTCTTTGAGTTCCCGCAGTTGTTTTTGGGTGTTGTCTTCGACGTGGGTGACTTGTTCTTTAAACTGCTCAACTTGGAGTTTCAGGGGGTTGATCAGTTTGTAGAGTTGGGCGAAGGATTCTTTTTGACTGTGGAGATTATCTTGCGATCGCGCCTTAACCTCCTGCAAACTATCCTCCAACTGAACCAATTGGTCCTCAAGGGGGTCCACCAACCGCTTTAAATTAGTAATACTATTATTCCCCTGCTGTTGTTGCAGTCGGTGCAACCGTTGGCGGTTATCCATATTTAACCCCAAAGTCAGGGTTAGCGGCACCGCCGTATAGAGGACTTGTTGGGTTAAAGCAGTGGTAAATATCCCAACTGCCGAACCCCCCAAAGCAACATATTCAGCAAGCTCAAGCCAGTAACGTCGGGTCATAGTCCTTTGTGAGTCTCTCTCTTTGCCTAATTATGATAGATTTTAGAATCTCTTGTGAGTGGTGGATCAGAATCCGCAATGAACACCTAGGGGAATTTTAACGGGTCCCCATTGGTCACACCCCTTCCTGATTGTCACAAAAACGTAACAATTGTTACTATTTAAGTGGGGAATCGTCACAATGGATACAGAGCCATTGAAAAACACTCTTTTTAATCGTGGCCCCTCTGAGCCACTGCCCGACAGGACTCTGGTTATCTAGGAACTGACAGGACAGTAGGTGGAGGAAGTCACACCATTAAAAGAAAATTTGAATCACAAACCGCAATTTAAAGCCGGTTAGCAATCTGGAGGGAAAAACATGGAATTATCTTATCGTGGTGTTCGTTACAACCGAGAACCTTTATCCTTAGAGGTTTCTGAAGGCGAACTATTGACCGGGAAATATCGAGGACAACAGTATCATCGTCAGTTTCCCAGACATATCCCTGTGTTGAAGGAAAAACCGACGCTCAAATATCGAGGAGTAGCCTACAAGAGTTGTCCCATTATTCAAACCGAAGCGACACTCCAAACTCAACTAGCTGCAATTACGGCTTCTGCCAACAAGGTACAATCTAAGAGTCGGTCTTCCGTCGTCCCAACAGCAACCTCCACCCACCTCGACAACCTACGTCAAAATTTAGAACGTCGCTTACAGGTGGCCAAAGAACGAGGAGATGAACAGTTAGTGCGTCTGTTAGAAGAAGAATCGAAACAGTTAGCCCTGTAACTCAAGGATAGAGTTCTCCGGCCCACAAGACAAGGGAACATGGAGAACCTCATCGGTTTCTAGACAACAAGTATTAAGATATGAGAGCGTTACCCAACGCTCTTTTTTTCATGGGTCTTTGAGTCCCTGACGACTAACGAAATTTTCAGTGTGTCTGTTCCCTGAATCAATGGCTAAGGGTTAATTACTAATGGTTAATTGTTTATGGTTTATTACTAATTGTTAATTGTTAATTGTTTATGAAACGGTTGCAAAAATTTGCGTTTCTCCTCTTAATTCTCCTGGGACTGGGTATGTCCCTCACCCTCTCCCCCCTCTCAGCCCAAGAAACAGACTCCGCGGCCCCCGTTGTCGTCAGTGGTCGAGAGATATTTAAAGTCACTCCCTCAGACCGATTAACCGCCGATGAACGGGCTGAATGGATTAATTTGCAACTAGAAAAAGCCGTTAAAGCTGAACAAAATGCCAACGTCACCCTCGAAGAAAGGAACAATTCCCCCACCTTGGTAGTCAATGGTCGCTATCTCCTCACCGTCACCGAGGAAGACACGGAAAATGACCGGACTCCTAGGGAACAAGCGGACATTTGGGAAAATCGCCTAGAAACCGCCTTACAACAAGCTCAAAAAGACCGAGAACCCACTTATATCCGCAACCGCATGATTCTTGCTGCGATTCTGCTAGGATTAGCCATAGTCGTCCATTGGGGAATGATCCCCCTCGGTCATTATTTCATTGAGTGGTCTTTACAACGTCGGGATTCCTGGCGAGATAACTCCTCTGAGGACAATAATCCGGAGTTTTCTCAGCAAAACTTTCCCAATCTTTTTTTACTCTTTCGCCTCTTTATTTTCCTAGGCCGAATCGCCTTGTGGGTGACAGTGCTGCTGTATATTGCCAGTTTATTTTCCATCTCCCGACAGTGGAGTTATTGGCTGTTAGAGAGCTTACAAACCACCTTTACGGCCCCCTTAATTAACCTAGGCAATGATAGCTATTCAATTCTCGACTTTCTCATCCTCTTAGGACTCTTTTGGGGATTATTACTGGCCACCAGTAGTGTCACCCAAGTCATTAAAAATCGCATTCTCCGTTTAACCCGCATCGAACGGGGGATTCAAGAGGCGATCTCTATTGTCATCAAATATAGTCTGATGACCTTGGGAGCAATCATTCTCCTACAAATTTGGGGCTTAAACCTCAGTTCCATCGCCATTTTAGGGAGTGCCTTGGGGGTGGGGATTGGCTTCGGCTTTCAAGATATCGCCAAAAACTTCGCCAGTGGTTTAGTATTACTGTTTGAACGGTCTGTGCAAGTGGGAGATTTTATCGAAGTCAACGATCGCATTGGCACAGTCGAACGAGTCGGGGCCCGAAGTATCGTCTTGCGAACCCTAGATCAAATTTCCGTCATCGTCCCCAACTCCCGACTCCTGGAAGATGAAGTAATTAACTGGAGTCACGACAACCCCATCTCCCGCTTACATATCCCCGTCGGAGTCGCGTATGGGAGTAATATTCAAATCGTGCGTAATGTCCTCTTACAAGCCGCCAAAGAACATTCCCTAGTGCTAGACTATCCCAACCCCACCGTACATTTTAAAGGCTTTGGGGATAGTTCCTTAGACTTCGATCTGTTAGTCTGGAGTCACGAACCCAGTGAACAAATCAATATTAGTAGCGACCTATATTTTCGCATTGAAGAACTGTTGCGACAGTCCGATGTAGAAATTCCCTTCCCGCAACGGGATTTACACCTGCGATCGGGACTTTCCCCTCAATTAGAAGCCGTTTTGCTGCGCGTTTTCGGCAATTCAGACGTTGGCGATACGCCCCCTCATGATGCAAACTGATATCAACTCTCAACTATCTCCGTATCATGGCCCAAACCTCTCTCATTCCCACCACCTATAAAACCCCCCAGGGCAACATCATCACCAGTTCTGGCCTGCCCGGTGAACTCACTCGCATTCCCTTCATTATTGGGGGAACTCCCGCTTCACCCAACGCTTACCCCTGGATGGGGGCCCTAGTAGAGGCCAATGAACCCAACGGGTTTTTAGGGCAATTTAGCGGCGGAACAGTCATTCACCCCCAATGGGTCCTCACTGCGGCCCATTCCATCATCAACGAGGATGGGACCACTAAAAATCCCGAAGAAGTGGATTTTCTCCTGAGAAGCAACACCCTCACCGAGGGAGGCATTCGCTACGACGTTGACCAAATTCTCCGTCACCCCAATTATCAATCGGAAACCTTTGATTCAGACTTAGCCCTACTCCGCTTAACTGAACCCTTAGTGGACTTGGACCCCTTAGCCCTAGTCACCGGAGAAAATGCCGAAACCTTAACCGCCCCAGACACCACCGGAACGGTCTTAGGATGGGGGTTACTCTCCCCTAGTGGCCCGGCGGCCAATGAGTTACAAGAAGCCCAATTGTCTATTCTCTCCAACGACCAAGCCAACGAATTTTGGGGCGGGGCGGTTAATAATAATATGATTGCTGCCGTGGGAGAAGGCATCCAAGGGCCAGCCCCAGGAGATAGTGGTGGGCCGTTGCTAGTCCCCGATGGGGATACTTTTGCCCATGGGGGGGTAGTGAGTTTTGGGACAGAGGTGTTAGATGGAGAAACCCCCACCGTCTTTACTCGTACATCGGTGTTCGCCAATTGGATTAATAATCAAACTTCCCCAGATGACCTGCAACCGGGGATTTATCTCAGTGATGCCACCCTCAAAGAAGGCAATGGACAGTTTAGCTTTATGGAGTTTACTGTCCGGGTTGTCGGGGTGAGTGAGGGGACATTTTCCGTTGACTATCGGACGGCAGATGGGACGGCTATTGCCGGACAAGATTATTTAGGGGAAACGGGGACTTTAGACTTCACCATCGAACCCCCGGAAGTGGAAGACCCCCCAGAACCGGAAGACCCCGAAAACCCTCCAGAACCGGAAGAACCCCCACCGCCACCCGATGTCTTCCAAACCATTGAGGTGGCCATTTTAGGGGATACGGCCTTTGAGTCGGATAAAAGTTTTTCGCTGGAGTTAGATAATTTTCAAGGGACTCCGACAGACTTGGCCCTGCAAAAAGAAACGGGCATTGGTCGCATTGTGGATGATGACCCCATCAGCGAAACCTTGCCCGACTTCCGCAAACAGGATAATAGCAAAAATCCCTTTTTCCAAGTCACCGCCGGGGCGGCTGCTGTTCCCACATTTATTGATTTTGACCTGGATGGGGACTTAGATGCCTTTGCGGGGACGGAAATCGGCAATTTATTCTTTTTTGAAAACCAAGGGACGGCCACGGACCCGGACTTTGCCTTTCCGGAGGTGAATCCCTTTGAGTTTACCCCGGTGAGTGGTCATTTAGCCCCCACGGTGGGCGATATTGATAATGATGGGGATTTAGATATTTTAGGGGGGGATGCCAACGGGGATTTACTGTTGGCCGACAATATCGGCACAATTACTAATCCCCAATATACGGCCCCCCAAAGTAACCCGTTTAATTTAGTCAATGTGGGGGGGTATGCCAGTCCCATCTTTGTGGATATTGACCGGGATGGGGATTTGGATGTATTTACGGGGAATGAAGCGGGGAATATTCTCTTTTTTGAGAATACAGGAACGGAAAATAGTCCCCAGTTTGCTGACCCCGAAACCAACCCCTTTGGGTTAATTGATGTGGGGAGTCATAGTCGCATCACTTTTGGGGATATTAATGGGGATGGCGACTTAGATGCGTTGGTGGGGAATGAGAAGGGGACTAACCTGTTATTCCTGAATACGGGGACTCCGACGACTCCCACCTTTGTCCCGGTGTTTACGGAGGACAATCCCCTTTTTGGTCGCGTGGCGGGGTATTATACGACCCCTACGTTTACGGATTTAGATGGGGATGACGATAATGATATTTTTGTGGGCAACCAGAATGGGGAGTTGCTCTTTTTTGAAAATATCGGGCCCGATAGTGATGGGGATACGGTCCCGGATGATCTTGAAAATACGGTGGGCGATCGCAACGAAGATGGCATTCAGGATAGTCAACAGGCCAATGTGGTCTCTTTTGCCCCGTTTGTGAGTGATGACCGCAACCCGGACACTTATCTCACTTTTGCGGCCCCACCAGATGACCAGTTTACGCGGTTAGAGGTGACAGACCAACCTCTGTTTAATGCCCCGCTTAAACCGAGTATTAGTGGGTTAGAGTTTCCCTTGGCCTATGTGGACTTTACGTTGGCGTTGGGGTCGGGGACAAGGACGACGCTGGATGTGATTCTCCCGGAGGTCCCGGCGCAGCAAAATTATAATACCTTCTGGCAACTGAATCCTTCGACGGCTCAATGGAGTGCTTTGACGGATAATGGGACGACGGGGGCCCGCTTTTTTGATTTGGATAATGATGGGTTTGCGGACCGAATGCTGTTGACGCTAGAAGATGGGGGCCGGGGAGATGAAGGGGGGAGTCCCGATGGGAATATTCTTAATTTTGGGGCCATTGGGACTATTAACCAGTCTCTGACTCTGACGGCTGATGAGAGTCAAATTTTCACGGTGCAAGGTCCGAGTGGGACGGCGTTGGCGAATATTAGTTTACAACCGAGTGATAATGATCGGATCACTGAGGTGGGGTTTGTGCGGGTGGATGCGAATAACCGTGTGGATGGGGTTGCCCCAGGGGAGGAAGGGTTTACTCAGGCGGCGTTGTCGGCAGGGGAGAAGATTTATAATGTCCTGACGGATGCTTCGGATGAGTTGATGAATAATATTGCGGTGTCTCGTCGGGTGTCTGTTGCGGCGGGCGATCGCTTGATGTTCTATTTGGTGGAAAATGGCACGAAGGAGGGGGTTTTAAAAGGCCGGAGTGATTCTAATGTGTTTTTCTCCTTTACGGAGGCGAATTTTGATAACTTCGACCATGTAGAGGTGACTGAACCCAGTCAGGGGAATTTTACTCTCGGTTGGGAGGATTTTGCCGGAGGTGGGGATTTAGATTTTAACGATACGGTGATTGATGTGTCTCTGGAAAATCGCACCCCGTCTCTTAATCAGTTGGTGAGTGCGTTACAAACGGAAAATGAAGGGGAGGTGCTGGATTTCCGCTTTCTGGCGAAAGAGGAGGTGCGGGTAAGTTTCCCCCGTATTGAGAGTGATGCTAAGTTTGAGAATACGGTGGGATTATATCAGGTGGAAAATGAAGCGGGGGCGGTTCGAGACCCGGTGACGGGCCAAGTGGTGAGTCCTGGCAGTGGGGAGTACACCCTGGCTGCTATTCGCCAAAGTCAGGTGAATGGGATGTCTTTTACGGAGACGCAGCAAGGGGTAAGTGATGTGTTTGCCGGGGGCAAGATTTTTGCGCCGTTTATTATTGCCGATGGAACGGTTCAGGATGTGTTAGAGGGGAATTCGGAGGTGGATACTTATTTTGCGTTCTTAAATGCGAATCCGGATGGGTTGGATCATGTGTTGTTGTTGGGTGAGAATGTTTGGGGGTTTGAAGATTTGCCCCAAGCGGGCGATCGCGATTTTAATGACATTATTATGCAAGCTGAGATCGGCTTGGCTTAAAGGTAAATGGTAAGTAATGCTACTTTTAGCTGCCTTGGGTTAAAACCCAAGGCTAATAGCTGAAACCTGTTTGAACGGGTTGATAGAGGTAAGCATTCATAGGGACAATTCAGGAATTGCCCCTACCTATCAATTCTCAATTCTCAATTCTCAATTCTCAATTCCGAATTCTCAATTCTCAATTCTCAATTCCTAATTACTAATTCTCAATTCTCCACTACTTTAAACCAACTTTAACAACTCTTCCGCCGTCTCCTTGAGATAATCTGTAGCCGTTTTTGTTTCACTAATCACTGTTTTTGTGCGTTCCGTTCCCTGATCTAAAGATTCTAGAGCCTCAGCCACCTCTTGAGTGGCTTGAGACTGTTGTTTTGCGGTCAGGGAAATTTGCTGGCTATTGGTGGTAATTTGTTCAATAGCGGCGACAAATTGCTCAAAGGTTTTCGCCGTTTGATGGGTCAAATCAATGCCTTGATTCACCGTTTTTGTCCCCTCCTGGGTGACATCCGCAGTCCCATGAACCGAAGACTGAATATCGAGAACTAAATTAGAAATTTTTTGGGCTGAATCTTTACTGCGATCGGCCAATTTACGAATTTCACTGGCCACCACCGCAAACCCTTGGCCCGATTCTCCGGCCCGCACAGCTTCCACAGCCGCATTTAAGGCTAATAAATTGGTTTGGTTGGCTAACTCACTCACCAATTGAGAAACTGTCCCAATTTCTTGACTGTGGTTGATCAGTTGTTGGGTTTGTTGGGAAATGTCTTGAACCTTCTGTTGCAAATGTTCCATACTCGCCAAGGTTTTATCCACCGTCTCAGTCCCTTTCTCAGCCAAGTTTAACGCTTGCTTGGCTTCATCAAGGGCGACTTGCATTCCCTCGGCTGAGGCTTTGGCAGACTGTTCTAATTCATTCATGGTGGTGGAGGTTTGACTGACTGCACCCGCTTGATCAACAACAAGGGTTTCCTGTTCAGCGACAGTATGGGTAATCTGTTGAGAGACTTGGGACACCGAATGACTAGCTTGGCGGACCGATTGAATGGAATGCACCAACATTCGTAAAATCACAATCCACAAGATGAGCAATAACACCACAGACACCCCAATCACCCAGAGAGCAATTTGAGCGTTGCGGGTTTGCACTCTGAGCGACTGATTGGCGTGTTGTTGAAGGGTCTCTAAAATGTCCCCCATGACTTGGGTATAACGCTCTTTTTGCCGTTCATAGCTGGCACTAAATAAAAGCTGTTCCGCTTGTTGTCTTTGTCCTTGTTCTAAGAGGGCAAAGGCCCGTTTTTCCATGCGTTGTAATTGGACGGCCACATCATTGAGTTCTTCCCCTGCTTGGCCGGAAAAGGCGGAGGGGAGTAATTCTGCGGTTTCTTCAATGGCGGCAAAGACTTGGGGGTCATATTCTTCATACCGTCTCACCCATTGTTGATCTCCGGTGGCGACGGCCATGCGGGCGGACATGGTTAAAACTTCATCGAGATAATCAATTTCCCCGCTTAGTTCAACTAAGCGCATATCTTGAGTATAAATTCCCCGGAAGGCTTGGTAAGTATTCCCAATATACCAACCCGTCCCCCCTAGGAGAGCAACGGTGAGGGTTAAGGGGACGCTGAGAAGTTGTACGCGGGATAAACTTCCGGAGGAAAAGGGTTGTAAATTCATGAGAGAAAGGGGATGAGGTCGTTATGTTCAAATGTTGATTTAATGGGAGTTTTGGGCTGAATTCCTTGATTTTCTCTTGTTGATCTCAATGTCCTCGGTGTTGGGGGGTTCACTTCCTTGATGGGAACGCTGAACCGCTTCCTATTCTGGAGTCCTAGGCCGAGTTTAGGGAAAAAATCTTTAAAACTTTATAAAAAAGTTAAATTTTATACATTTTATCAAAAATGATTCGGTAAAACCCATAAACTAGAGATACAGTGCTAGGTAAAATCATTGGGTTAAAAACTCATGGCGATCGCAACAATTAATCCCTATAACGGAGAAACCCTCAAAACCTTTACGCCTTTAACGTCAGCCGAAATTGCGACTAAACTGACTCAAGCTCAGTCGGCCTATATAGCCTATCGTCAAATCCCCCTAACCCAACGGAGTCAGTGGTTAGAAAAAGCCGCGACTCTCCTAGAGGCCAACAGTCAAACCTATGGGCAACTGATGACCACGGAAATGGGGAAACCTCTCAAAAGTGCTGTGGCAGAAGCGAAAAAATGCGCTTGGGTTTGTCGCTATTATGGGGAAAAGGCCGCCGAATTTCTACAAGATCAACCGGGGGAAAGTGATGGGAGTGCCGCGTTTGTCCGGTATCAACCGTTAGGGGTCATTTTAGCGGTGATGCCGTGGAATTTTCCCTTTTGGCAGGTGTTTCGTTTTGCGGCCCCGGCCTTAATGGCCGGGAATGTGGCGGTGTTGAAACACGCTTCTAATGTGCCGCAAAGTGCGATCGCAATTGAGCAGATTTTTCGAGAAGCGGGTTTCCCCGATAATGTCTTTCAAACCCTCCTCATTGGGGCCTCCCAAGTGGAAACCGTCCTCAGTGATCAACGAGTCCAGGCGGCTACCCTCACCGGAAGTGAACCCGCCGGGGCTAGTTTAGCAGCCACAGCCGGAAAATATATTAAAAAAACGGTCTTAGAATTAGGGGGCAGTGACCCTTTTATTGTCCTAGAGAGTGCTGATCTCGATAAAGCCGTAAAAGCGGCAGTAACGGCAAGAATGTTAAACAATGGCCAATCCTGTATTGCCGCCAAACGCTTTATTCTACAATCTTCCATTGCCGATGAATTTGAACAGCGTTTACTGGAGAAATTCCAAAGTTTGAAAGTCGGGGACCCCCTGGCCGAGGATACGGATATTGGCCCCCTTGCCACGGCGGCCATTCGGGATGAATTAGCCCAACAAGTAGAAAAAAGCCTCGCTTTGGGGGCAAAAGCCCTCATTGGTGGCCAACCCCTAGAGGGGCCGGGCAATTTCTATCCCCCCACCCTGCTGACCAATATTCCCCCCGATGCCCCCGCGGCCCGAGAAGAATTATTTGGCCCCGTGGCCTCGGTGTTTCGGGTGGATAGCCTCGACGAGGCCATTGCCTTAGCCAATGATACCCCCTTGGGACTGGGGGCCAGTGCTTGGACTAAGATAGAAACTGAGCGCGATCGCTTGATTAATGACCTAGAAGCCGGGGCCGTCTTTATTAACGGCCTGGTGAAATCTGATCCCCGTCTTCCCTTTGGGGGGATCAAACGTTCGGGGTATGGACGGGAGTTAAGTCGGGAAGGAATTCATGAATTTGTCAATATTAAGACAGTTTGGCTCGATTAAACCCACTACCGTAGAACAGCAACATCGGAGTGCCACGAAAGCCCCGAATTGCTATCAGTCCCTAGGCATTAATATTGTTAATGCCCCCTCTCTAGTCCAGTCGTAAAACTACCCCAAATGCCGAGTTTCTTGCACCCCAAGCTATTGTTTCTCACCCTCAATGAATGACAAATTGCCCAAACACCATGATAAAAAAAGCCCATTCCAATCCTAAATCTTATCGTTATTTGCGCCCATTGAAACTACTCTCTAGGTCGATTTACTTCCGTGATTAATCCCTTAAACTACGAGGGAAATACTGGAACAAATTGCCCTAGCATAACATCCCAGTATCTACACTGTTCTATTGTTCTATTAATAACTTGATTCACCACACAGTAGCATAGGTTCATGACCACATCTCAACCCATAAAAAACGACTCCATAAAAAATAACCCGAAAACCCCCTCCGGCAATAAAATAATGGGCGATTTAAACACCGCCGAAGCCCTAGTTCATTGCTTGGAAAATGAAGGGGTTGAATATGTGTTTGGCTTACCAGGGGAAGAAAATCTCCACGTTTTACAAGCCTTAAAAGGGTCATCTATTCAGTTTATCACCACACGCCATGAACAAGGGGCCGCCTTTATGGCCGATGTGTATGGCCGCTTAACCGGGAAAGCGGGGGTATGTCTCTCAACCCTTGGCCCAGGTGCCACTAACCTAATGACAGGAGTGGCCGATGCTAACCTAGACGGGGCCCCCTTGGTGGCCATTACCGGGCAAGTGGGAACAGATCGGATGCACATTGAGTCCCATCAATATCTGGATTTAGTCTCAATGTTTAATCCAGTGACTAAATGGAATACCCAAATTGTGCGTCCCTCCAATACCCCAGAAATTATCCGCAAAGGGTTTAAAATTGCCCAACGGGAAAAACCCGGTTCAGTTCACATTGATTTACCGGAAAATATTGCGGCCATGCCTGTGGGCCAAGCGTTTACTTTAGCCAAGGATGGCCAAGAACAAATTTATGCGTCTTTCCGCAGTTTCAATAAAGCTGCCGAGTCTATTTCTAAGGCGAAAAATCCCTTAATTTTAGTGGGCAATGGGGCAATTCGGGCCAAGGCCAGTGAAGCATTAACGGAGTTTGCCACCTATTTAAATATTCCGGTGGTGAATACCTTTATGGGTAAAGGAGTCATTCCCTATACCCATCCCCTCTCCCTGTGGACGATTGGGTTACAACAACGGGATCATATTACTTGCGCCTTTGATCAGACCGATTTAGTGATTGCAGTGGGGTACGATTTAATTGAGTATTCCCCGAAAAAATGGAATCCTGATAGTAAGATTCCTATTATCCATGTGGGGGCGAATCCTGCCGAAATTGATAGTAGTTATATTCCCACCGTTGAGGTAGTGGGGGATATTACAGATTCTCTATTTGAGATTATGAAACGGGCCGATCGCACAGGTCAACCCACCCCGAAAGCGGCCAGTTTACGGTCCGATATTCGGGCCGACTATGAACAATATGCCAATGATGAGGAGTTTCCCATTAAACCGCAAAAATTAATCTATGATCTGCGACAGGTGATGGGGCCCGAAGATATTGTCATTTCTGATGTGGGGGCCCATAAAATGTGGATGGCCCGGCATTATCATTGCGATCGGCCTAATACCTGTATCATTTCTAATGGGTTTGCGGCCATGGGTATTGCTATTCCAGGGGCCCTGGCGGCCAAATTAGTCCATCCGGACCGCAAGGTGGTGGCCGTCACCGGAGATGGGGGTTTTATGATGAATTGTCAGGAGTTAGAAACCGCTTTACGGGTGAAAACCCCCTTTGTCACCCTCATCTTTAACGATAATGGCTATGGCCTCATTGAGTGGAAGCAAATGAACCATTTTGGAGAGTCGGCCTTTATTGACTTCACCAACCCGGATTTTGTCCGCTTTGCGGAGAGTATGGGGTTAAAGGGATATCGGGTGAAAGCAACTGAGGAGTTAGTCCCCACTTTGCAAGAAGCGTTAAAACAAGATGTCCCCGCAGTGATTGATTGTCCGGTGGACTATCGGGAAAATCTCCGCTTTACCCAAAAATCTGGGGGATTGAATTGTAAAATTTAAGTTTCCTGGGAGAGAAGATAATAGAGAGAGACACGATACCCCCCTCGTGTCTCTTGCTGTATTAAGGGCTGAGAATTATGGCGATCGCAAGGGATGATCTGTTACGGTGTTTGAAAATTTTGGTACTACTGGCCAAGGCCGATGGGCCGTTACAACCCAGAGAACAAGGGATTTTAACCGAGGCCATCGAGGAGTTAGGGTTAACAGAAACGGTGTCCTTAGACCAACTGTTACAAGACCCCCTAACGGTAGAATCCCTTCTCTCTCAACTCCAAGACACCAAACTCCGAGAAATTGTCTATCAGTCGGCCTATACTTTGGCCTATCTCGATGGAGACTGTCCCCCCTCCAAACAGCAAATTATCCACACCATTGAGAAGACGTTACCGGGATATCTCTTTTGGAGTGGCCAAGCATTACTCACCCGACGACTCCAAGAAGCAGGCCGTCAGTTGATTTCTCCCCAGGTAGAGAGGATTGAAGATGAGACGAAACGGGAGGTCTTGGTTCACCATCAGATTATGATCTGGTCTATAGTGAATGCGGTAACGGCCTCGGTCCCTATTTTAGGGGTGGCCATTTCCTCCGATTGGTTGGTGTATCTCAATCAACTCCATTTAATTGAAGATATTGGGGTGATGTGGGGATATCCTCCCGATGGGGAGTTTCCCCCGTTATATCAGGTGGCCTTTGGGGGGTTTGGGGTGATGGGGTTACATTTGGCCATTGGCAATTTAACCCGTTTGGTGGGGTTAGGGCAGCAATTGGGGACGACTTATGCTTTTATTAATACTTGGGCGATCGGAGAATTGGCCCATGCTTATTTTGCCCACAATACTACGGTAACGGTCGGACAACTCCAGCAAATCTTCCGAGAAAGCAAACGTCACGGGGAACAAGTTTATCGCCAACATCGGGAGGAAATTATGAAGAAGCAACAAGGGATTAAAGTGCAAATTGATGCGTTAAATGGGGAGTTACAGTTAGGACAAATTACGGAAGATGAGTACCATCAGAAAATTATTGCTTTTATGTCTTAGATGAATGCTAATATCTCATGTATAGCCCCTTAAAATAAGCGTGCAGTCCGCACAAGTTCACTCTATTTTCTATTCATTTATTAAGGTTACACCTCAGTAGTTGTATAAACGCAATCCCCCCCCTTTTTTCTTTTAGCAGTGATAGACCTTCTTGAGTTATAGTTTCTTGAGTTATAGTTTTATGAAATCCTTTGTTTTAACTGTTATTTTGCCAATCATTGGGTTTTGGCTAATTTTATTGTTTTGCGGTTTCCCACCCCCAATGATTGATGATTTATTTTTCATAGGAGCAGCAATAAATATAGCAAAAAATGGAGATTTTGTCAACCCTTGGTTGGCAAATTGGACGGAAAGAAGCATAGATCGGTATTATGTTCAACCGCCCATTCATAGTTATTCTTTAGCCAGTTGGTTATCCTGTTTCGGAAGTAGTCCTGAAAGTATTTTATTATTTCAATGTTGCTGTTATATTATTTTTTGCGTTTTTACAGCTTTAATTTTGCGAAAATATGGGTTTTCTAAAGTCGCTATCCTCTGTATTCCCGTTGTTTATACAACTTCTATGTCTATTGTGGGGCTACGTCAAGATGCTTTAGCTATGGCTTATTTGGCAATTGGGTTATGGTTTCTTACCTTGAATAGAGGCTGGAAATATTTTTTTGGTTTTTGTTTTTTAGGGGTAGCTTGGTTATCTGCACCCATTAGTATTGCCTATATTATTCCGTTTACATTAGGGATTATTTGGGTTAATTATTCTCAAGAAAAAGAGAAACAATTTATTAAATATTTTAGAAAAGTGATTATTAGCTGGTTTGCTGCATTTATTAGTGTTTTTAGCTTATTTTTATGGACAATTAATTTTGAATTCTTTCACTTCTGGGATGATTTTACATGGCACGCAAGTTTAAGGGTAGTCCCCCCAGAAAAAATATTGCCATTATGGTTTTTTATTCTTTCCCACGGATACAATGAAATTATTTATGGTTCAATTTATTTGCTTTACTTGACTTGCTTGTTTATGCTTCTCTTTAAACTTCGCAAAATTCCTACCCATCTAAAATATTTTTTTCTGTTAACCAGTGTAGGTTTGGTTTTAAATTTATTTTTGTATCCTAGTAGTTTACGATATTATGTTAACTTTTTTGTTGCCTTAATTTCTGTCATCACCGTGGTTGAAATCCCCTTACAAAAGCTCAATAAATCCCTCTTAGCATTCTTGACAATTGTGGTATTTTGTGTTTATCAAATCCCCGCCATTGTCAGTTTACTCGCTGCGGATATTTTCCCCACCCATCAGGACTATACTGAGATCAAAAGCTATGTCTCCAAACATCCCAATCAAACCTATTTAATTGATAATGTTGCGGCACGTTTTGTGTTTGATTATAATTTACCTAAAAATGCCATTGCTTGGCATTTTTCTCAAAATACCGCTATTTTTTATCCTCACTCTTTAGAGCAAAAAGACCCCAATACGGTTTGGATTATTGCTGCGGCCAAAGGTGCAGTCACCCAAGGACTCCCCGACTACCCCAAAGCGGAGTTATGGGGACGTAAATTTAATAGTATTCCCCAAAAACCCTATGAAATTATTATGATTAAATAGTTTCTGATGGGTCTATTTTCAGCTATTAGCCTTGGGTTAAAACCCAAGGTACATTAAGCCTTAACCTTGCCACAGGGCCAACAACCAGCGTAGGCCATCCACAGTATAATAAATCCCCAGTACAATTAAGAAAATACTGGAAACTTGAGTAATTTTACCAGTATAAGGAAGAAAACGTCGTGTTTGTTTGGCCAGTCCGGTAAATAAACTAGCGAGGAAAATTAACATAGTATAACCCACCGCATAACTGATCATGGTTAAGGTACTTAAAATCGGGGACCCCGTTTCTCCTGCGGTGGCTAAAACGGCAAATAAAAGCGGACTACTACAAGGAGAAGTCGCTAAGGCAAAGGTGAGACCTACTCCATAGGTCCCAGCAATGGGGACTTTTCCCGAAAATTGCGGTAGGGGAAGCTGAATGACCTCTAATAAGATCAATCCCATCATTAGAATAAAGCAACCTACAAAAACAGAAATATAACCCCGATATCCCACTAATAAAAAGCCTAAACTAGAGGAAAAGAGTCCTAAAATACTGTACATTGTACAAACCCCTAGGACAAATAAGCTGGCTTTTTTTAAGGCATCTCTACGGGAGTTAATATCACGAGTCCCCATGTAACTGAGATTAACCGGAAGTAAGCCTAAAACACAGGGAGAAATACTCGCAATTAGTCCCCCTCCAAAGGCAAAGGGAAGGAGTAAAATAGTAGTATTGGGTTGAGTTGTGCCGAGATATTGCTGATAGGTTGCTTCAAGGGAAAAGATGAACGTTTCGAGGGGGGAAAGGTGCGATCGCCAGTTTACCCCACTCAACAGCAACGCCAAAATAATCCCACCCCCAAACAACAAAAGACAACGCACCCAGAAACGGCGAAAATTACGATTTTGAGAGGAAAAGGGATACTGTGCCATCCTATGAGACGATTAATTCAATGACCCCCACCTACTTCGTGAGGTGGGGGAGTGGGGAGAGATAACCTTCCCGTAGCTGCGAATAGCTCTCCAGGGGTATTGCGGATTAACACTACTGGTCGTTTCTCTAGACCGGATTAGCTGTAAGGGGGCG
>NZ_JAQMSD010000054.1 GCF_028330525.1 Spirulina sp. CS-785/01 | reverse complement strand
TCCCCTATCTCCCGACACCCGACACCCGACACCCCCTTGCACCATCAACTATCCACTATCAACTATCAACAACCCGCTTTTTGGGGCGGAAATTGAGGAAAGGGCTGAGGAGGAGTAAACCAGGAAACAAGAAGAACACAAAAAAGTACATCAGGGTACGTTCAATGGAACTGGCCACATACCAACGTTGATTGAGATAAAAATAGAGTAAGCCTGGTAAAACCAATAAATATAAGCCGCTTAAAACTAGATATAATAAAGCTAGAAAAATTGTACTATCCATCATAGACTCTTGCTCTAAGTTCCTAAAAGATTAATGAAGTTAAAATCCTTGGGTGGGATCGGTTCTCCACCGGGAGCAAGCCCCCAGACCCGGAAAACTCGTTGATTCATATTGTACGATTCATATTGTACAAGTTTCTGGTCGTTCATTGAGCTTAACGACAAATCTTGTAGTTTCCGGTACACTACAGACCATAAAATCAATGGTAAGTGTAAACCCTATCGACCTCAAGCATTACCCGTGAATTCAGAGAAATCATTGCTCCCCCCCGAAATTTGGCTAAGTCTGATCACCCCTCCAGTCTTGGGTGGGATTGGCGCGATCGCAGCAATCACCCAAGGACTCCAGGATCTCGGAGAAGTAAGCGAAGAAGTATTCCGAGGCGATCGCCTCCCCTTACTTCCCTTTCCCCCGGACTCATCTTACCCGGACTCTGCCAACAGCGAGTCCCCCCAATGACAGAATATAACCAAATCTCCAACCAATTCTGTATCGGTTTACCCCCGCACGATCCCCCAAAAATCGTAAAATAGATCACCCACAAAAATTGTAAGGACAGCCACCATGAGTTCGCTTCTCCAATCATCCGAGCAGGCAATTCAAGTTCCCTCCTCCTCCTCAATGCTCTTACTGCGTCACCGTATTAAATTAGTTGAAGAACTATGGGAGTCGGTTCTTTTGTCCGAGTGTGGCCAAGAATTAGTCGCACTACTGAAAAAACTGCGCGATCTCTGTTCTCCCGAAGGACAAACCACTGATCTTGACAAATCCACCGTAGTTCAACTGATCGAACAACTGGATTTAAAGGATGCAATTCGCGCCTCCCGTGCATTCGCGCTCTATTTTCAATTAATGAATATTGTCGAGCAGCATTATGAACAGCGGGAGCAACAATTAGCCCGACAAGCCACCTATAAAGCCCAAAGCAAAGACGATCAGCACAAAGACCCAGCGACCCACTCCCAAAACGGGACAGAAAACCGTCATCCCGTAGGGGTGAAACAGCTAGAAAAAACCTGGCAAGGGAGTGAACCCACCTATCAAAAAGCCGGGACCTATCAATGGCTGTTTCCCTATCTATATCGCCAGAATATGCCCCCGGCCAAAATTCAACGACTGTTAGATAATCTCGACATTCGGCTGGTATTCACCGCCCACCCCACCGAAATTGTCCGCCATACCATCCGCCGCAAACAACGGCGCATTTCCGGCATTCTCCATCAATTAGATCGGGCTGAAGAAGCCTATCACGCCGTCGGCTTTAGTAACTCCTGGGAAGCGGAAACCGCCACAGAACAATTACACGAAGAAATCCGCCTCTGGTGGCGAACCGATGAGTTACACCAGTTTAAACCCACGGTTCTCGATGAAGTGGATTACACCTTACATTATTTCCAAGAGGTGTTATTTGATGCCATCCCGGAACTCAGTTTACGACTGAAACAAGCCCTAGAAACCACGTTTCCCCGTTTACGTCCCCCGAAAAACCGCTTTTGTTATTTTGGGTCTTGGGTGGGGTCTGACCGCGACGGCAACCCCTCTGTCACCTCCCAAGTGACTTGGCAAACCGCTTGTTATCAACGGGATATTGTCCTCGAAAAATATTCCCACTCTGTCCAAGATTTAAGCAACCTACTCAGTTTATCTCTGCACTGGAGTAATGTGTTGCCCGAACTGTTGGACTCCTTAGAAGCAGACCGGGCCCATTTGGGGGAAGTCTATGAAAAATTGGCCATTCGCTACCGCCAAGAACCCTATCGCTTGAAACTGGCCTATATTCATCAACGGCTAGAAAATACGCGAGAACGCAATAATCTCTTGGCTAGTCCGGACCGTCAAAAACAGAAGGTGTTAGACGAAATTAATCCCAGAACCATCTATCGGTCTGGGGAGGAATTTTTGGCCGAATTACGTCTCATTCAACAGAACTTAAAAGAAACCGGGTTATGTTGTCGGGATTTAGATAAACTCATTGCTCAGGTGGAGATTTATGGCTTTCATTTAGCCCAGTTGGATGTCCGCCAAGAGTCCACCCGCCACGGGGAAGCCTTGAGTGAGATTTTTGAATATATCCAGATTTTACCCAAGCTCTATGAGGAGTTGACCGAAGCGGAACGTCAAGCCTGGTTAAGTGAGGAGTTACCCACCCGTCGTCCCCTGATCCCCCCTGAAGCTCCGTTTTCGGAACGAACTCAGGAGACCATTAAGACGTTTCAAACCATCCGTCGGATGCAACAGGAGTTTGGGGCGGCAATTTGCCAAACTTACGTCATCAGTATGAGTAATGATGTGAGTGATGTGTTAGAGGTGATGTTATTGGCCCAAGAGGCGGGACTTTATGACCCGGTGACAGGGGTGTGTGGGTTAAAAATTGTGCCGCTGTTTGAAACGGTGGATGACTTGCAACGAGCCCCGGAAGTGATGCGATCGCTGTTTGAGTTGACCTTTTATCGGGCCGCTTTAGCGGGAGGGTATGAAGCCTTAAAAACCCAAGAGGCCGAAATTGAACACCCCCACTCCTCCCGGCCTTATTCCCAACCCCTGCAAGAAATTATGTTGGGGTATTCCGATAGTAATAAGGACTCCGGTTTCCTCAGCAGTAATTGGGAAATTCATAAAGCACAAAAAGCCTTACAAACCGTCGCCCAAGAATATGGGATTGCCCTGCGGATTTTCCACGGTCGTGGGGGGTCTGTGGGTCGTGGCGGTGGCCCGGCCTATGAGGCGATTTTAGCCCAACCCAATGCGACTATTAATGGACGGATTAAGATTACTGAACAAGGGGAGGTGTTGGCTTCTAAGTATTCTTTACCGGAGTTGGCGTTATATCACCTAGAAACGGCTTCTACGGCAGTTTTACAGGCCAGTTTGTTGGGCAGTGGGTTTGATGATATTCAGCCCTGGAATGAGATTATGGAGGACTTGGCGGCGCGATCGCGCCAATGCTATCGGGCCCTCATCCACGAACATCCCGATTTTATTGACTTCTTCCTCTCGGTGACTCCCATCCCCGAAATTAGCCAACTGCAAATCAGTTCCCGTCCGGCCCGCCGGAAAAAATCCGGGAAAAAGGATTTAAGCAGTTTACGGGCAATTCCTTGGGTATTTAGCTGGACCCAAAGCCGTTTTCTCGTTCCCGCTTGGTATGGAGTCGGAACCGCCTTGAGTGAGTTTCTCGCCGAAGAACCGGAGGAGAATTTAAAACTGTTGCGCTATTTTTACTTTAAATGGCCCTTCTTCAAGATGGCCATTTCTAAAGTAGAGATGACCTTGGCGAAAGTGGATTTAGAGATGGCCCTTCATTATGTCCAGACGTTATCTTTACCCGAAGACCGCGAACGGTTTAACCAAGTTTTCCAACAAATTGCGGATGAATTTAATCTCACCCGCCAATTAGTCCTACAAATTACTGGACATCAAAACCTATTAGATGGGGATGTAGAGTTACAGCGTTCTGTCCAACTCCGCAACGGCAATATTGTTCCCCTCGGTTTCTTGCAAGTCTCCCTCTTAAAACGCTTGCGGGAATACAGTCGCCAAGGGGTGGCCGGAGTGTTCCATTACCGCTACTCCAAGGAAGAACTCCTGCGGGGTGCATTACTCACCATTAATGGCATTGCGGCAGGAATGCGGAATACTGGCTAAACAACTGGGTACAATAAAAAAACATTCAGCAGGACAGTGGACTATTCCTAGGAACAGTTCACTGTTTGCTATTTCGGGGAAGTCAGCCCCTCTCGGTGAAACTAAAATCACCCAAAATTCGCTAGAAGCCTTATGATAATTAGGTTCTGACCTTATGTTTAGGCTAATTTTCTACTGCTTCGGTCTTTCTGCCATCTGCCCTCTGTCTTCGGATGTTGGTGGCGTAATCTAGGGACTGGCTTCTACTGCAATCCTCTCTCCGATTACAATAGGGAGTAGGAGTAGATCAGGGTGTACTGTCTAGACTGACTCACTAGCCAACAAAATGATATTTTTTCCACTAGGGTTGATGGTGGTTTTGTCACCGTCAACTCCGAGGTATTGATGATTCCCGTTTCCGGGTGAAACCGACACCCATGATGTTTGTGTGAGGGATAGAGTAGAAACTTTGATTTAAGCGCAAGACTTAGCGGATTTTCTGCTCTTTCAAGAGAAGAATGATCTGAAAACTCCTTTAATTTTAGTTACTTTTAATGGCTAAAACGCGATCGCGCCTAGGCTCAACCCTTACAATTCTAAATTAACACCGATCATTCCCCCTTGACCGAGGTTAACCCCCATTTTCTGGGAAATCCCCTTTTTCTCGAACCATCCGCCCAGTCATTCCTAAGTTATCATGCACTCTATTCTTATCGTTGAAGACAGCCGCACCCAGCGAGAAATTCTTCGCCAATTTCTCACCCGTCACAAATTTTCTGTCACTGCGGTTAAAGATGGTTTAGAAGCACTCAAAGCCATTAAGCGTAACCCTCCTGACCTAGTGCTACTCGATATCATTATGCCCCACGTCAACGGGTATGAAGTTTGTCGTCACCTCAAGTCCAACCCCAAAACCCATGATATCCAAGTCATCCTCTGTTCCTCGAAAGATAGTCAAATTGACCGTTACTGGGGACTTAAACAGGGGGCCGATGCGTACTTGATTAAACCGTTTACCGCGAAAGATTTACTGGTGACGATCAAACAATTGATCTCGGTGAGAAGCGAAGCGTGAGCAATTAACAATTAGCAATTAGCAATTAGCAATTAACAATTAACAATTAGCAATTAACAATGGTTCTTTGTTGTTTATTCTTTGTTCTTGGGGAAAAAGGGAACAGGGAATAGGGAATAGTGGGTTCTTTGTTCTCCCCCATCTCCCCCATCTCCTCCATCTCTCATCCCCCATCACCCCTTCTCTTCTTCAGGAAAGCGAATAATATCTTCATCCCCTAAAAATTCGCCATTTTGGATTTCAATCATCACAAGGGGGATCACACCGGGGTTTTCGACGCGGTGGGTGGTGTTCATGGGGACATAATTGGATTGTTTCTGCATGAGGAGGATTTCTTCCCCATTACAAATTAATTTAGCCGTTCCTGATACAACCACCCAATGTTCACTGCGATGATAGTGCATTTGGGTGCTGATGTGGTGGCCAGGTTTCACCTTGATGCGGTTAATGCGATAGTGGGGTCCTTCTTCTAACACCGTCACAGTCCCCCAAGGTCGTTCTTCGACGCGAATTCCTTCTGAAGTGGCCAGGGGATGCTCAGTTGGGGTGTTGGCCGTATTATTGGGACTATTATTGGTGGTATTACTCATAATTCTCTTGCTGTGGATGGTGGCATTATTTTCATTTTCGACAAAAATCTGTAATCCGAGTGATGAGTCTCAACAAAACTATAGGTTAACTTGATAGCGTTGTCACGACGGAAGAACAAGCGATGCAAGGGAAACAAGTCTTATTAACTGGAGGAACAGGGGGTTTAGGGTTAGGTGTCACCCCGTTAGTGGTTCGGACTGGGGCCAAAGTTACGATTCCTTACCGGACAGAAGCGAATGTGAAACGGTTGAAGGAAGTCCTCTCTGGGACGGAGTTTGAGAGTATTCGCTTGGTTCAGGTGAATTTAATGGAGGAAAGCGCGATCGCGCAATTAATTGAAGATATGAGTCGCGTTGATGTCCTAGTCCATCTCGTCGGAGGATTTGCCATGGGTCGCGTTGAGGAGTACAGTACCGACGATTGGCATAAAGATTTTAATTTAAATGTCCATACCACCTTTTTAGCCTGTAAATATTGTTTACAGAAAATGCGGGCTAATGGTTACGGTCGTATCATTACCATTGGGTCTAGAGGGGCAGTCCAACCAGCAGGTCAGTTAGGCTCCTATTGTGCCACAAAAGCGGCTGTCGTAGCGTTAACCAAAGCGATCGCTGAAGAAAATAAAGATCTGGATATTACGGCCAATTCTATCCTCCCCAGCGTCATTGATACCCCCACCAACCGAGAAGCAATGGGAGAAGATCAAGCCGATCAATGGGTCAAACCCCAGTCTATCGGAGAAGTGGTCACATTATTAGGGTCAGAAGAAGCAAGAGAAATTCGCGGGGCTGCAATTCCTGTTTATGGCGTAATGTAGAACGGTAGGGGCAATTCATGGATTGTCCCTACGCCAAAAACCTGCTATCAATTGATGATTGATGATTGATGCTTGATAACTGATGCTTGATGATTGATGCTTGATGCTTGATAACTGATGCTTGATGATTGATGATTGATGATTGATGCTTGATGATTGATGCTTGATGATTGATGCTTGATTACTGTTTACTGCTATAACCCGGCCTCTATTCTTGCATGGTTAAATGAATATCATCCACCCAAACCGTCCCCGTTCCCTCAATAACCACATTGAGTTTAATATTATCGGGATTCTCCCCTGTTCGGAGAATAAAGGGGGTTTCTTGGGTCGTCCAGTCTTGAGTATTCGTCACAGGACTATCTAACGCACGGGAGAAGTATTCCCCTTTCTCTGGGAAATGGCACAACATCTCTAGATATACCTTACCCTGAACGGCTTGGGTTTTGAGACGGGCTTGGTAAAAAATCCTCGTGTTTTCAATCTCTAAATCTCCGGTTTCGTAGAGAGGAACAGTCATCGGTTGCTCTGCTGTAATTTTCAGCGCACCGTTGTTATCATAACTGGTGTCTGCATCAAATTCTATGGCAGTTTCCGCGATGACTCCTTCTAGGGTTTGGATGGGATAATGTTTGAGTTCTGTCACCTCTACTGATGCAGGAGAACACCCCACTACAACACAAGCAAAGCTGAGACTCAGGCAGCGTAACGAAAGTTGAGTCCACATAGTAGCATCCCTCTTGGTTGCTCTTTTTGTAGTATCGCTCAAGATGCGGCGGGGAGTGGGGGATTTTGTTAAAAGTTAACGTTTTGGGTTGAGAGTCATTACCGGATGTTCTGTTTTAAGCAATTTTTAGACTAATTAGGACTGCTATATGCCTATAAATTCCTATCAATTTGCGATTCCCCAAGCCAGTAAAATGGCAATAATTGCGCCAAGAGTAGTATTAATAATATTGACCACTTCATTGGTTAATAGGCTGAATTTCGTTTGTAACGTCGCCCCAATGACACTTTCTAAATTAGTCGCAATAAAGGCCGCAATGAGACACCAGAGAATGCCGAACGGAGAGATTAAACCGACTCCCCATCCTAAAATTGCGATCGCAAGAGAAGCTACCCCTCCCGCCAACGTTCCTTCCAAACTCACCGCCCCTTCCGTTCCCCGGGCCACGGGTTGTAAAGTGGTAATAAGAAACGTGCGTTTTCCGTAGGCTTTCCCCACTTCCGACGCGCAAGTATCGGATAACTTCGTGCTAAAACTGGCCACATACCCCAACACCAGTAAACCAGACCACACCTCATTGACGGCCAATGTCCCCAACGCGCAAACCATGGCCGTCAACGCAGACCCCCAGACATTTTCCGGGCCGCGCACCCCAGACCGTCCTTCCGCGATACCTTGACTTTCCTTTTCCGTTTTGCCAATGCGCGTTACCGCAGACCCCAAGAAAAAATAAAATAAAACCACCAAATATCCCGGCCAGTTTAACGTCCCCCAGAGTACCACCCCCAACCCCCAAGCATGAAGATAGCCCATCAGTGTTAAGAGTTTTTTCGGGAGAACAAACGCCACCCCTAACAGTACCGTATTTAAAGCGATCGCAATAACCCAAGGATTCTCCACCGAGACCATAAACCCACTCTCCAACATTCATCCCTCCAATTATCAGGGATTCCTCCCTCAGACACAAACTCTCACCGCCAATGCTCCATTCTCTCCCAGACTAGGGTATAATGCGAGTCTATGGAGTCTATACCCAATCAATGTCAACCGCGATCGTTGAAATTCTCTCCCCCGAAGAAATCCGCCGCACCTTAACTCGATTATCCTCAGAAATTATCGAAAAGGTCGGCAACCCCTCGGATTTGGTGTTATTAGGAATTTATACACGAGGAGTCCCCCTCGCTCATTTTATTGCCCATCAAATTGAAATGCTCGAAGGCGTAAAAATCCCCGTTGGGGCCTTAGATATTACCTTCTATCGAGACGACCTCCATCGAGTGGGGACCCGGACCCCGGCCAAAAGTAAAATCCCCTTTAACTTATCCGGCAAAACCGTCGTCTTAGTCGATGATGTCATTTATAAAGGCAGAACTGTCCGTGCGGCCTTAAATGCTGTGGCCGACTATGGCCGGCCCGAAGTCATCTACTTAGCGGTACTGGTGGACCGCGGCCACCGTCAACTCCCCATTCACCCCGATTTTACAGGCAAAAAGCTCCCCACGGCCTCCGAAGAAAGCGTGAAAGTCTATGTCCATGATATAGATGGCCGGGATGCAGTAGAATTAATGCGCGAACCATCTTAACCTCACTTCCGGTTTATTCACAAGTTTTTCACAAGCCTTTTTTATCCTGATGATTAAGAACCTTATATTTAAATCAATTTTTATAAAAAATGCCCTCTAATTTCTCCAACTCGGCTGATACTCATTCCTCCAATGAACCGCAAATTACTCAAGCCTTGCCCAAACAACTCAATGCGTATGTGGCAGAGAAATTTACTGGCAAACTTGATATTCAAATGGCAACAGGTCAACAATGGACCATCTATTTAAACCTAGGGCGACTGGTTTGGGCAACCGGAGGAGATCATCCCGTGAGACGGTGGCGACGGCATTTATTACGCTGTTGTCCCAATTTAAATTTAAGCCAAATTAAACTCCGTCAGTCTGAGCCGATTGAATGTTGGGATTATCATATTTTAGTGCTGTTGGTCTTGCGTAAGGTGTCCCAAACCGAAAAAATTGCCCAAGTCATTCACGGTATTGCCCAAGAAGTCTTTTTTGACCTTAATCGAGAAATTACCCTTGCGTCCTTGCATCCTTCGGAACAATCTCCCTTTACCATAGATGCTCATACCGGGGTTCGTCCCTCCAGTCGAGGCATTTTACCCCAGGAAGCCATGTTAAAGGTGGATGAACTCCTCGAACAAGCGCGACAAGCCTGGCAAAATTGGGTGGCGGGAGGATTAACCCATTGTTATCCCAATGCGGCCCCAGTATTGACCGATGTGGAGGCATTGGAGGAAAAAACCCCTCCTCATGTGTATAAAAATTTAGTCAATTTAATTAATGGGAAACGCACCCTACGGGATTTAGCGGGCTTAATGAATAAAGATGTGTTAACTTTGACCCAATCTTTAATTCCTTATTTTCGCCAACGGTTAGTGGATTTATCGCCCATTGCCGATTTAGCCCGGCCTACGTTTAATTTACCTCCCCAGTCTCCCAAAGACAAAAAACGCTCTCAGCCCTTGGTTGCTTGTATTGAAGATGATGCCGGGGTGCAGAAACAATTAGAGGAAATTTTCAAAACGGCAGGATATCGCTTTTTGCCGATTACAGACCCGGTGAAAGCCTTACCGCTTCTGTTACAGCATAAACCGAATTTTGTGTTTTTAGATTTAGTGATGCCCATTGCTAATGGTTATGAAATTTGCGCCCAAATTCGGCGGATTAAGGAATTTGAACAGTTACCCATTGCTATTTTGACCAGTAGTGATGGACTGGTGGACCGAGTACGGGCGAAAATGTCTGGGGCGACTACCTTTTTGGCCAAACCCATCGAGTCCCAAAAGGTGCTGGAAACGGTGCGTAAGGTAATGGTCAACAGTAATCAGTAAACAGTCATTCAATGACCCCCACCTACTTCGTGAGGTGGGGGAGTGGGGAGAGATAACCTTCCCGTAGCTGCGAATAGCTCTCCAGGGGTATTGCGGATTAACACTACTGGTCGTTTCTCTAGACCGGATTAGCTGTAAGGGGGCGG
>NZ_JAQMSD010000053.1 GCF_028330525.1 Spirulina sp. CS-785/01 | reverse complement strand
TGTCCAAAAAATAGCTTGCATGATAATCAGTTAATTCCTATCCCTACCAGAAATCACGTTGACACACGCTCCATTACACCACCAAACGACGTGGCGACATTATAGCCAATGCGGCTACCGAACAGACAGGCATTGGGGTGTTTAGTGCGGAGTTGCTGGGCGGATTTTAATCCGGTTTTATCCACTTTATAATCCCCTGATTCAATATCAATGATCACCATTTTACCGATGTTCTCATCCACCTCAACTTGCTGACGAATGTGGCCGTCATACCATTGTCTTGCACGCTTGGCCACTTCTTCTCGACTGAACAACAGTGCTTGCATCGTTTAATTTGCCTTGACTGATATTTTAGAGACTTTTCCATAAACAACAGTTTAAGGGTAGGGTGTGTTGGGTGGAGGATAACCTGCTAGAAATAAAGAAAAATAAAAATCCATCCAACGCATTTTCTAGGGGATATAAGATGCTTTGGGATGTTGGGTTACGCTACGCTTCACCCAACCTACAATCAATTACAATCACCTCCTAAATAAGTTGTGTCAAAAACTTACATTCCAAAGGGAACAGGGATAGAGATTTGAGTAGGGTGGGCATTGCCCACCCAGAGCGCGTTTCATGATGTTTTAGGGTCTGTTGATACCGGATTCCCTATGACTCAGAAAAGAGACTTTAACCGATTCTACAACTATCCATCGGCTAAACAATGATTTAACTGTTGCTTGAGTTTCTCGTGATCTAAATCTTGACCAATTAAAACTAATTGATTCCCTTTTGTTCTATCTTTCCACTCATCATCCTCAATCGAGAAGCGTTTCCCACTGAGGTGGAAAATATGGCGACTGGGACTTTCTTCAAACCAGAGAATTCCTTTGGCACGGAAAATATTGGCAGTGAGTTGATTGTCTAGGAAATACTGGAATTTCCGAATCGAAAAAGGTTTGTCACTTTGAAAGGAAATCGAGGAAAATCCATCATTGTCTAAATGGTGGGAATGGTGATCATGATCGTGATCATGGTGATGGTCATGATCATGATGGTGATGATGTTCGTGGTCATGATCATGATGGTGGTGATGGTCGTGATCATGGTCATGCTCTTTTGATTCCGCTTGATCGAAATAACGGTCAGATTCAAACAGACCCACGCTTAAAATTAAGGGGAGAGAAACTTGAGAATTATTCGTGCGAATAATCCGCGCATCTTGTTTAATCTCTCGGATGCGGACTTCTAAATTATCCACATCAGCTTCATCCACTAAATCAACTTTGTTTAATAGGATGATGTCCCCATAAGCAATTTGACTCCCTGCGGCCTCACTGTTGAATAGATCAAGGCTAAAGTTGGCACAGTCCACAAGTGTCACGATGGAGTCTAAACGGGTCATATCCCGTAATTCTGTCCCTAGGAAGGTTAAGGCAACGGGGAGGGGATCAGCTAATCCGGTGGTTTCTACGACAAGATAATCCACTTTATCGTCCCGTTCGAGAACCCGATACACAGCATTGACTAAATCTTCGTTAATGGTGCAGCAAATACAGCCATTGTTCAGTTCCACCATGTCGTCGTCGGTGGTGACGATGAGTTCGTTATCAATGCCAATTTCGCCAAACTCGTTGACGAGGACGGCGGTTTTTAGGCCAGATTGGTTGCTGAGGATGTGGTTGAGGAGGGTAGTTTTCCCACTCCCTAGGAATCCGGTGATGATGGTGACAGGTAGCCCTTGTTTGGGGGCATTCATGGACGGTGTGGGGGTCGCGTTTGGATCGACAGTTTGCATAATGGTTTTCTCGCAGATGTCGCAACTTGTTCAAGGTTATCGTTATTTTTCTATTATTGCTTATCTGTGAGGGTTAGGTGGAGTTGGGGGATCAGAGTTCAAAGTTGGGGTTGGTTTGGTCGAAGTTGGGGTTATAGTAGGGATCACCTCCAAGTTGTTCTAGGTATGGGGCCCATTTTTGGGCAAATTTTTGTCGTTCTGCGGGGTTAACTCGCTGGTGACAGCGACTAGCTGATCCATAATGATTAAGTTGGGCATAGGGGGTGACGAGGTTACGATATCCGGCTTGATGGGCTTTGAGGCAGAGATCGACATCGTTATAATTGAGGGGAAAGGTTTCGTCTAAGCCTCCTAATTGCTGAAAGAGGGCGTTTCGCATCATTAAACACGCTCCAGTGACAGCTAAATAGTTACGATTAACGATGTTAGATAAACAATACCCAGAATGGAGGCTATCGTACCCGTAAAAGACGTGCATGGGATGAACGGAGTCTAAAATAACGATGCCAGTATGTTGAATTTTACCGTCCGGAAAGAGTAATTTTGCTCCCACTGCGCCAATTTCGGGTTGTTGGGCAAATTGGAGGAGGGATTCTAGCCAGTCGGGGGTTAAGACGGTGGTGTCATCATTGAGTAAGAGTAGCATTTCTCCGCTTGCTGCGGCAGCCCCTAGGTTGATGCGGTGGGAGAAGTTAAAGGGGTTCGTATCGCGGACTAATTTTATTTTGCTTTCTAAACGTGCTAAAACGGGTTCTGGGATGTCGTATCCATCGACGATAATGATTTCTAAATAACGATAGGTGCTTTGGTCTAAGATACTTTCAATACAGGCTTCTAATAGACAAAATTCTCCGGTTTCGTGGCTGATTTGTTTTCCGGCACTGGGAATAATAATACTGATTTTAAAGGGGTGTTTTATGTGTCGTCGCACGCGAAAGACTCCAGGAAATTTAGGATGTTCTTCAACTGTTCCTGAATCGTCACTGCGTTCTAACATGGCGGTGAGAGCTTTTTTTCCTTGTTGAAATGCCCAAGGTTTTCCCTGTAATCCTGAAGCGGAGGAGGTTTTGAGGGTTCGCCAATGGTAGAGAATTTTGGGGATATAGTATATTTTTTGTGTTTTTTCGGTTAGTCTCAAGACGAGATCGTAGTCCTGTGCGCCATCGTATTCACTGCGAAATCCGCCGATTTTTTTAATGAGTTCGGTTCGATAAATGCCTAAGTGACAGGTGTACATTTGGCTTTCAAAGTATTCTGGCGACCAAGCAGGTTTGAAGGCAGGCTCGATGTGTTTGTTGTTAAGATTGATATGATCTTCGTCGGTGTAAATGAAGTCTGCTTCTGGGTGGGTTTGCAGCAGTTTAGCGACTTCAAATAAGGCGTTGATGGCTAATTCATCGTCGTGGTCGAGGAGGGCGATATAGTCTCCGGTGGCTAGGGTTAAAGCGGTGTTACTGGCGGCGGAAATGTTGCCGTTTTTTTCTCGAAAAATGCTTTTTATTCTCTTGTCTTTTGCTTGATTTTGTTGTATAATTTTTTTGATTTCGGGTAAGGTAGAATTATCGTCCGCGATGCAAAGTTCCCAATGGGGATAAATTTGCTGTTCAACAGATTTTATGGCGGCTTCTAACCATTGGGGTTTGACGTTATAAACGGGGAGTAAGATGGAGAAGGTGGGGTGATATTGCCAGGTAGCGATCGCGCTTCTCGCTGCTTCGATCTCTTGGGGTTTTATTCGGTTCTTTTGCCACCAGTTTTGATAGTTAATTCGTCCTCTAATTTTCTGGACAAGGCGGTGACGAAAAAAGTTAATAGCCGCCCCTATTCCTGCGGTTTGCCTGATTTCTTGAAAGGTTTTTAATTTGTCATTGATCATTTGTCATTGGTCATTGGTTGTTTATTTGACAGCTATTGGGGTTGGGGCATGGCAATTTTTATTGGGGTTTTGTCTCCTCTTTATGCCATGCCCCTACTATTCTTTTTAATTATTAATTATTCATCATTCATGATTACAACCGTTTCCCCACCTTACCGAAGCGTCTTTCTCGGTTTTGATAGTTAATTAAGGCTTGGTGGAATTCTTCCCGATCAAATTCCGGCCAAGGGGTTTGGGTGACGTAAATTTCTGCATAGGCCAATTGCCATAAAAGAAAATTACTAATGCGCATTTCTCCACTGGTGCGAATTAATAAATCTGGGTTGGCCAATTCGTGGGTGTAGAGATGACTCTCAAACACCGACTCGTCAATATTTTCTGCCTCAATTTCTCCGGCTTGGACCTTTTGCGCGATCGCGCGACAAGCCTGTAAAATCTCCTGACGACCCCCATAATTCGTGGCCACCGTAAACGCCACATCTTGATTATCCCGTGTATCCTCCATCGACTGAGCAATTTGCCCCTGTAACGACTCCGGTAAGGCCGCCAAATTCCCCACAAACCGAATGCGGACATTCTCCGTCATCATCTCCGCCAACTCCCGACGCAACACCTGCTCAAACAGCATCATCAGAAACTCCACCTCCTGCGTCGGTCGTCCCCAATTTTCCGTCGAAAAAGCATACACCGTCAACGCCGGAATACCCCAATCCTTACAACAGCGTAACAAGTCTTTCAGCACATTCACGCCTTGTTGATGCCCCATAATGCGCGGCATCCCTTTGCGCTTCGCCCAGCGGCCATTGCCGTCCATGATAACAGCAACGTGCTGCGGGAGGCGATCGCGGTCTAAATCCGGTGGTAAAGTTTTCAGGGACAAACTCGGTTTAACTATCATTAGCTACTATTACTGAAGACCCAGCCTTGCGATTCATCAATCTACGTTCAGACAGGAGATGTCTAGTTTGGGAGAAAAGTCACATCTCAACAACAATTCTTCACAATTCAACGCATTGTATTATAGCTTGCCTAAGAGGGCCGACTCAGACATCGGGTTGGATCAAGACCCAGAAAGCAGGGAACACTGATCCCTAAGACCTTGGTTGTGTTCACTGTAACCTGATTTCCGTCCCTGACGGACAACTTTCCCCCTTTCCTAGATTAACTAAGACTTGTCTTGTTTAGAGTCAGAAGACCCCGCTTGTATGGCACGCTGAAACAACCCCCATCCCGTTGAACCCAACTGACGACCTAAACGGCCAATAGTCGGGGCCACCGACTCCCGTTCGATAACCGGAGAAAACTTCGTCTCCAGAATTTCCTTGAGTTTACTACTGGTTAACGGTCGATTCAACGTGCGTCGTTCTGCCAGAGAAATAGATCCCGTTTCCTCCGATACCACAATACAAATACACCCTTCAACCCGTTCTGTAATTCCCATCGCGGCCCGGTGTCTTGTCCCCAACTGACGGGAGGCCACCCGTTCCGACAACGGCAAAATAATCCCTGCGGCCATCACCCGTGACCCGCGAATTAATAAGGCCCCATCATGTAATAGGGTACTGGTCTGAAAAATCGTTTGCAGTAACTCCTTAGAGACTTCTGCATTCAATACCACACCTGGTACAGAGAAAAAGCGTTCGTCGATGGGGTCGCCTGTTTCCATGACAATTAATGCCCCTGTCCGGTTTTGGGATAATTCCTTCACCGCATCGACAATTTCATCAATGGTACTGTCGGGTTTCGGGAAAGACCGTCGGGACGTAGTAAACATATGGCGAAGGTCTCCCCGACCGAGACGTTCGAGAAATTGCCGAAATTCCGCTTGGAATACCACGGCCATGGCCACCGCAGACCCCAAAACGAGACGTTCTAAAACAAAACTGAGATGAACTAACCCCAAACGGTCGGTGAATACTGCGGCTAACATTAAAACAATTAAACCGCGTACCATTAACAGGGTTCGCTGTTCGCCAATGGCCAGCAAAACAGCATAAGTCAGAAGGAGGACTAGGCCAATATCGATCCCCTCGACGAACCAAGGGGGGACTAAACTGGCCTCTAGAAATGAACCCAAGGATAACATGGGGAGTGTGAGTAACAGTGAGGGTGGGCAGTGAAGGGCGATTCCCCGTGGGGGGGACTACTCAACCTTACCATTGAGTTTTCACTCTGAAACCGCGATCGCCATCTCCACTAATACCTTAGCGGTTTCATTGACTTTTCCGAACCAATCGGTCGGGTAAACGGTCTTTACGGAGTAAGTCTTGGTAATTTTCCCGTTCAATAATTAAATAAGACTCCCCTTGGTTCACCACTACGGCAGCCGGACGACCAATGCGGTTATAGTTGGAGGCCATACTGTAGTTATAGGCCCCTGTTCCCATCACCACTAAAATATCTCCTGCTTCCGTCTGCGGTAAACGCGCATCAGGAATGACCACATCCCCGGACTCACAATGTTTTCCCGCTACAGTCACGGTTTCATTGGCCGCAGCCGACATTTTATTGGCAATGACGGCACGATACACTGACTCGTAGGTAATGGGACGGGGATTGTCTGACATTCCCCCATCAACGGCAATATAAGTGCGAATATCGGGGACAACTTTCCGACTGCCTACAGTATAGGCGGTAATGCAAGCGGTCCCAATTAAAGACCGTCCGGGTTCACAAATTAGTTTAGGATAGTCTAACCCCTGATCCTCGCACGCTTTCGCTACAGACTGGGCTACAGTCTGAGTCCATTCTTTAATACTAGGGGGATCATCTTGTTCGGTGTAGCGCATTCCTAACCCTCCCCCAACGTTGAGAATTTGCGGCTTAAATCCATAGTCTAGGGCAGTTTGTAGCCAGTTGACGAGGACTCCCCCTAAGTCTTGGTGGGGCTGACGTTCAAAAATTTGTGAGCCAATATGGGCATGAAGGCCAATTAGATTCAATTGGGGATGCTTCTGTAAGAAGGTGAAGACTTCGGGGAGTTGGGAGGGATCAAAGCCAAATTTACTGTCAATATGTCCGGTGCGGATATACTCGTGGGTATGGCATTCAATGCCGGGGGTTAACCGCAACATGATTTGGGCTGGATTATTCTCTGTGGCCACTTCGCTGAGTAAGTGGAGTTCCAGCCAATTGTCAATAATAATCGTACACCCTTGCTCGTAGGCGTATTTTAATTCTTCGGCGGATTTATTATTGCCGTGTAAGTAGATGTCCTCTGGGGAGATACCTGCTTGCAGGGTGGTATAGACTTCTCCTCCTGAGACTACATCAAATCCTAGTCCTTCACTGCCTACCATGGCACAAACGGCCAAACAACTCCAGGCTTTAGAGGCATAAATGACTTGACTTTCGCCGGGATATGTGCTATAGAGGGTATCCCGATATTGGCGGCAAGCGGTTCGGAGGGTTTCCTCGTCTAAAATATAAAGGGGTGATCCCCATTGGTTTACTAAGTCTTGGACATCACACCCCCCAACCTCTAAACGGTCGTATGGGTTGACTTGGGCGGTAAGGGGGAGTAAAGATTGATTGGGGGCGGTTGTTTCGGTGGGTAAATATTGCCGTCCGGTTTGGGAACTTTGTGTTTCGGTGGTTAACATGAGTGATTTGATCTAGCAATTGAGTTTGAGGAGCGAGGGGATTACCTCCGCACTCGATCTAGTGTACAATGAGAGCTTGTGACTGTCTCAGAACTGCAACTTCAACCTTTGACTCAAGCACAACTAGAGGCCGTTGTCGAGCTTGACCGGGTTTGTCTTGGGGGATTATGGACTTTAGAGGGATATCAGCGCGAATTGGAGAGTCCCAATAGTGAGTTATTGGTGCTTTCTGTCCCTTCTGCGGCGGCCAATGAGGCGGGTTCGAGCCAAAAAGGGCAAAGTCCTCCGTTGTTGGGATTGGGCTGTTTTTGGGCGATTGTAGAGGAGGCTCACATCACGTTATTGGCTATTCATCCGGATTATCACCGTCAAGGATTGGGGCAATTTTTACTGCTGGCGTTGCTGGAAAAGGCGGTACAGCGCGGCTTAGAACGGGCGACGTTGGAGGTGCGGGTGTCCAATGAGGCGGCGATCGCGCTTTATCAAAAATTGGGCTTCCGGATAGCTGGTCGTCGCAAAGGCTATTACCAAAAGACCCAAGAAGATGCTTTGATTCTCTGGTTAGGAGGACTACAAGACCCAAAATTTCTACAAAATTTAAAAATTTGGCAACAAAAAGGGCGCGATCGCCTTCCGTGGAAACTCCCAGAAAACCCCCAGAATTCCCCGCTTTCCCCTTAATCGTCCTCCCCCGTACCCTGCCAAGAGTTGATCCCCGATCCCTACAGAACCCGTAGGGAATTTTTAGCCTGTGCTAGAATGAGCAGACAACGGGCAAGCAACAGGTGATGAATTAGGTCATGTTTGAACGCTTCACAGAAAAAGCTATTAAAGTGATCATGCTCGCTCAGGAGGAGGCACGCCGCTTGGGTCACAATTTTGTGGGGACCGAGCAAATTCTTCTGGGCCTAATTGGCGAGGGAACTGGGGTTGCGGCCAAAGTTCTCAAGTCAATGGGTGTGAATCTTAAAGATGCCAGAATTGAGGTCGAAAAAATTATCGGTCGCGGTTCTGGTTTTGTCGCGGTAGAAATTCCTTTTACTCCCAGAGCCAAACGGGTTCTGGAGTTATCCCTAGAGGAAGCCCGACAACTCGGACATAATTATATTGGTACAGAACATTTACTTCTGGGCTTGATTCGAGAAGGCGAAGGGGTGGCCGCCCGCGTCTTGGAAAATCTGGGGGTTGACTTATCGAAAGTCAGAACGCAGGTGATCCGGATGCTCGGCGAAACGGCGGAAGTGACTGCCGGAAGCGGCAATCAAGGCCGCACCAAAACCCCGACGTTGGACGAATTTGGCTCGAATTTAACGGCCTTGGCCAGTGAATCGAAACTTGATCCCGTTGTGGGACGAGTCACCGAAATTGAACGGGTGATTCAAATTCTCGGTCGTCGGACTAAGAATAATCCGGTTCTCATTGGTGAGCCTGGGGTGGGGAAAACAGCTATTGCTGAAGGACTCGCTCAACGCATTGCTAATGAGGATGTGCCGGATATCCTCGAAGAAAAACGGGTGGTGACGCTCGATATTGGCTTATTGGTGGCTGGTACAAAATACCGGGGTGAATTCGAGGAACGGCTCAAGAAGATTATGGATGAAATCCGTTCGGCGGGGAATGTGATCTTGGTCATTGACGAGGTTCACACGCTGATTGGGGCGGGTGCTGCTGAAGGCGCGATCGATGCAGCGAATATCCTAAAACCCGCTTTGGCCCGGGGTGAACTTCAGTGTATTGGGGCGACAACCCTCGATGAGTACCGTAAGCACATTGAACGGGATGCGGCGTTAGAACGACGTTTTCAGCCCGTGATGGTGGGTGAACCCAGTGTAGAAGAAACGATTGAGATTCTCTACGGTTTACGGGAACGGTACGAACAGCACCACAAACTGAAAATTGTGGATGAGGCGTTGGAAGCGGCGGCGAAGTTATCGGATCGCTATATTTCGGATCGCTATTTGCCGGATAAGGCCATTGACCTCATTGACGAGGCGGGTTCACGGGTGCGCTTGATTAATTCTCAATTGCCTCCGGCGGCGAAGGAGTTAGATAAGGAACTGCGGCAAATTCTCAAGCAGAAGGATGACGCGGTTCGTTCTCAGGACTTTGATAAGGCTGGGGAATTGCGCGATCGGGAAATGGAAATCAAGTCGGAAATTCGCGCGATCGCCTCCGCCAAACAAAACGAAGGCGACAGCGAAACCGAAGGCCCCAACGTGGATGCCGAAGAAATCGCCCACATCGTCGCCTCTTGGACTGGTGTTCCAGTGAACAAACTCACCGAAACCGAGTCCGAGAAACTGCTCAACATGGAAGACACCCTGCACCAGCGACTCATCGGCCAAGAAGAAGCCGTCAAATCGGTATCTCGCGCCATTCGCCGGGCCCGGGTAGGACTCAAGAACCCCAACCGTCCCATTGCCAGCTTCATCTTCTCCGGACCCACTGGGGTTGGGAAAACTGAGTTAACCAAAGCCCTCGCCACCTACTTCTTCGGGTCAGAAGAAGCTATGATCCGTCTGGATATGTCGGAATTCATGGAACGGCACACGGTTTCCAAATTAATCGGTTCTCCTCCAGGATACGTGGGGTATAACGAAGGTGGACAACTCACCGAAGCGGTTCGTCGTCGGCCTTACACGGTGGTGTTATTCGACGAGATCGAAAAAGCCCACCCGGATGTCTTCAATATGCTGCTGCAAATCCTAGAAGACGGGCGTTTAACCGATGCCAAAGGTCGCACGGTGGACTTCAAGAACACCTTATTGATTATGACCTCGAATATCGGGTCCAAAGTCATCGAAAAAGGTGGCGGCGGTTTAGGTTTCGAGTTAGAGGACGACAAGACCGAAGCGCAGTACAACCGCATTCGTTCCTTGGTGAACGAGGAGTTGAAAAACTACTTCCGTCCAGAATTCCTCAACCGTCTCGACGAAATCATTGTCTTCCGTCAGTTAACCAAAGAGGAAGTCAAGGAAATTTCCGAGATTCTGTTACGCGAAGTCTTTACTCGACTCACGGAACAAGAGATCGCCCTCGAAGTTACCGACAAGTTCAAAGAACGGTTGGTTGAGGAGGGATATAACCCCAGTTACGGGGCGCGTCCGTTACGTCGTGCGATCATGCGTTTACTCGAAGACGTATTGGCTGAGGAAATCCTCTCTGGCCGCATTGCCGAAGGAGACAAGGCAACGGTTGATATTGATGAGGAGAACAAGGTGATCGTTGTTCCGAAGAAAGAAGACCAAATCTTGTTAGAGAAAAACTAATTTGAGTAGGACTGTAAGGTTCTGTTCAATGTCATTTTAAGCTGGGAAGGGATTAAGTTCTCTTCCCAGTTTGTTTTTGAGTTATTGAACCACAGAGACACAGAGGATACAGAGTAAATGCGGAGTATAAGCTCTTGAATGCACTTGCGGAAGACTTAGAAACGAATGGGTATGCGTTAGATATAGAAGGAACACTCTATCTTTATACAGAACGGGAAATGTGTACTGGGTGCGATCGCACCTTAGAGGATTTTCAAGAAAAGTTCCCGAATCTTGAAACCGTCGTCTTCTGGAAATATCTTTACCGCCAAAGCTAAATAGATCATTAACCAGTCTAGCAGGTGCTAGACTGGCTTACTCAAAATCGTGAGGTACAATAACAAACTTAAAATTTCCCATTGGTCATTACCCAGAATTTCAACTACCTGATTGGTTTGATAAGAATAGCCAACAGCTAAAAAACACACTTCAAAAAGTTTAGCAAGTTTTCTAACTATTAAGTTCTCTTTCTATGGCTTTCATGGTTTTATTCCATCTGTGTAATTTTTCCTCCCGATCTTGTAATTGTTGTGGTGATGGTTTTTGAAGACCAGTATTACGATCATATTGGTTATGAGGAGCAGGAATACCTATAAACTGGGTAACTTCTTCATTTGGGTAAATCCCTCTTTCTCTCAGGAATTTTTCACAAAAATATTGCCAAACGTATTGATGATCGTGAACCTCGCCTCCTAAAGAACGAATTTTTTTAATTGATAATTTATTTCCTTCAAAAAGGACTTGTTTTAGCTGCAAATATTGAGGATTATTAAAACTACTAAAAACACGAGTTTCACTTCCTCGTCCTCGGAAGAATTCTACAATACATAACTCGCCAAAATCAAAAACACAAACTTCTGTCATATCACTGCCATCTTCTTGGAGCAAACTAATATCTTGATGCTGAAAATTACGACCGAGTTTGGTTTGAGAGGACGGAGGAAGGAATATATGGATTCTTCTAAAGCGATCGCTATAATTACTCCAGAACTTAGAACGACTTCTTAATTGATTTATTTCCCATGGTTGAAGTGTTAGAATTCTTAATAATTGTTCAACTAAATCTCTAAAATAGCCATACTGTAATGCTCCCATCCAATTATTTAACGCTGTTTGTGCTGATACAGAAAGTTGCTCCCACCGAGAACCTCTAGTTGCACTCCCATAGTATTTTTGCAACCATTTAATTAACTGGGAAAAACGTACAGCTTTCTCTTTAGGGTAATGAAGAAGTAGGTATTCTACCTCTTTCACTTGTGCCTCATCTGATATTTCTGTGAAGCAATCTAACAATAAATTGACCTTTGATTGAGTGGGGTTAGACAACTGGGTAAACTGATGAATAATTTCTGTTAAAGTGGCTTCTGCAATTTGAAGGGTTTGAGGCAGTTTAGCCGATTTTAATAAAGTCTTGGGAAGTTGTAAATTTTTCCAACTGAGTCGAGCCATTTCTTGAATAGCTTCAGGTTTATCAGAAAATTTTTTAAGGATCAAGAGTATTTGGATAATCAAAGGAGTCGTTTTTGCAAAGTGATCTGCAAATTCTTGAAAACAATCAACAATTGAAGGAGCAAGAATGTCGGGTTCGTTGTCGTGATCATCCAAATAAACTGCTAAACGCCAAAATAATTGGAATTTAAGAACCTCATTAGATTGAGCAATTGTCCAAATTGAGCGAGCCGTTGTAATTTTGCGTTCATCACTTTGTTGAGTGTCCCATTGTGCTTTGCCATAAAAACAGTACACCCACTCTAAAATGGTAATATTTTCGGGTTTTCCTTGTTCAATATCTGCTATAATATCTTCAATTTTACGCGGTAAATTCGTTTCATTTTTAGGAACATCTCTAGGAAGCTCAGGGGTTGAAAATGAATTATTTTGACCGTAAGATGTAGCTAAGTTAATGAGCTCTTGACAGTTTGGCTCAGGCGTTAAAGGCAAATAAATTGAGCGAAATGTTAAAGTCATTATTCTTACTCTGATGCAGATGTTTAATTTTCAGCTTGCTTCTTAATGGATTCCCATAAATTTTGCTGTTTTAACTGAAATCGAAAAACAACTTTTCGATCTGAAGGCTGATCGCTTGTTTGATCTGCGTCTATTTCGCCACGACCTGCCGCTAGAAGTTTCTTGTTAAATTTATCTTGAGTTGCAAAATCAATAGATGAAATATAGTCCGCAACCGATACAGAACGTCTTAAACTGAGTTCCATATTATTTTTTTCTGTACCTTTTGAGCTAGTATGACCTTCGATAATGACACGAGTAATACTATTTTCAAATTTCTCATTAGAAAAAATGACTTGACTATAAACGGGAATAAAATTCCGTAGAAATTTTTTTCCTTGGGGTTTAAGTTCTGCACTTCCCTCGTCAAATAAGATAGCATCGGCAATACTTACATCTCCAGTTTTAGTATCAACCTTTAACTGATCACCACCGGGAACTTCTTCACGCAAGGTATTAAGAATTACAAGAGGTAAATTATCAAAGGCTTCTTGGTACTGTTTGAGTTGTACCATCACAGTGATAAAAAGGAGAGCAAAAAACATCAATAACCCCGACATTAAATCTCCAATGGATAACCAAATGCCAGAATCTTGCTCTTCTAGAATTTCATCCTGTAGTTCTACATCAGACCAATCACTCATGATGCTCGATTCCCGTTAGACATTTTTAACTCTTTTGCTGAAGCCACCAGATAATGGGACACATCCATTAATCCGTGAGAGGTTTGGTTCAGTTGATTACAAATATTAGCCGCAGCTAGATCAGCGTCTTTTAAGTTCGTCAGGTAGGCTTCATTGGCTTTTTCTAAATATTCCATTAATTGCTCATTGCCTTTTTGTAGAGCCTGATCAAATTGATTAGCTAGATGTTGATAAGAATGATCAATTTTTTGCGCTTCACTGCCGATTTCACGGATAATTTCTTGTAATTGTTGTAATCGTTCACCGGAAGTTAAGCCTGTTTGGTTAGCTAAATTATGAACCTTTTGAGTTGCATCCTGAATGCTCGTCATACTCTCTTTGATAGAATGACTCATCGCTTGTGCATCTTCTAGGAAGACTTCTTTAAGTTTCGTAATGACTTGCTCTAACTCCTCTCGTTGTTTGCGAAGGGTTTCTTCGAGTAAATTATTTTGATCCTCAAAGAATTTTTTGAGAGAGTCTTGATATTCAAGACGGAATTTTTCGAGTTCTTCTTGAACGGTGGTGCGAGTGGCTTGCAACATCCCGTCAATATTGGTTAGAGTCTCTAACAAGTTTTCTTTGGATTGGTTCATCAGTTGTGAGGCTTCTGTTCCCAAGGTTTCGAGGGTTTGGGATTGACTGATAAAGGCTTGGTTGGCTTGTTCAAGAATTTGCTGGGTACGAGTTTCAACACCAGTCAACATCTCTTGTTGCTGTTGTGCTTGAGTGGTGAGAGATTTTTCTAATTCTTCACGGATACCTCGGAAGGTGGTAGATGCTTGATCGGCACTAGCTGCGAAGGCTTCTCGCTGGGCTTCCATGCCTTGTGTACTTTCGGCAACGGCCCGTTGAATTTCGGTAGAAACTGTTCCTAATACTCCTTCGGTGTCACTCCGGAATTGTTCGAGAATTCCCTTTAAACTCTGGGCAAATTCTTTTAATTCGTTGAGGGTGTCGCCTTGGAAACGTTGGATAGTGGCGATCGCATCGGATAAACTGGTTGTAATCTCTCCCAGAGCGACTTTCAGTTCTTTAACCGCTTCTGAGGTTTCTTGGGTAAGACGCGCACTTTCATCGAGACGTTGCACAACAGGTTCGATTAATTCTTCCTTGAGTCGCGTCACGAGACGATCTACGGTTTGTCCTTGCTCTTGTTGGGATTCTCGCAGACTAGAGACTTCAGTTTGTAGGGAATTGAGGGTGGGAATAAATGTCGTTTCTAGGGAGGTTGCCACAGCTTGGCCAATCTCTTGAGCATTGAGTTGCTTTAATCCGGCCAAACTATCCGCCACATTTCCCAGTTGCTCAGCAGCATCACGAGTTGAACTGGTATCCATCCGCGAAAGAATGCGTCCGGGTGTTTGAAGCAAGGCGATTTTACTTAAATCCTTCCGTAGGCCATCCCGATGGAGTTGTCGTATTCTTGCTAACACTGCGAGGAGTAGCATAAATAGACTTGATGCTCCCAACCCCCATAATGAGGTGGTAAAGGCTAATTTCATACCTTCTAGGAGTTGAGTGCTACTTTTCAAGAGTGTATCGGCTTCTTGAATCTCTTTGAGATTAACGCCTTGTAAACCAAAATAAATGCCAGCGAATGTTCCTAAAACTCCTAATGCAGTGAGGAATGTGGGAGCAAAATATACGGGACTCCGTGGCACTGATTTCCCTAATATACTTGGAGAGTAGAGCATGACAAAACTCCCTCCCTCTTGTTTGGGAATAAAAGCAGAATCGTTCATTTCACCGTCAAAATGACGGACTAACCATCGAGTAATCTGTTCATTTTGGTTTAGGTTTGTCCCACCAGATTGTTGATATTTTTTAAGATATTGAATTCCCTTAGCTGTTGAGCCGCACTTAATGTTCCAATAGCGATAGAGTGAAATTACTTCAAAGACTACTCCTATGACTGTGCCTCCAATAATTATGTTAATAGCGACTTGGTTAATTATTTCTGGATCAATCATTTCTTTGTCCTCTATTTTAAACTTTTAAACTGTTCAATTTGTTCAGTGGTGAGGATTTTATTAGCTACTCGTACAGGCAAATGCGCTGCATCCTTACAACCATTTACTGCCTCTCTCAAACGTAAGCCATATAAGGGTTCTTCACTTTCTGTGTCTTGATCTAAGATGAGATAAACTTGGTGGGGTGCATAGCTACGAAGTAAGCGCATTTGTAACCGAGTTTTCATCTGTTGTAAGGATTTGGATATAGCGTAAATTTCCCCACACTCTGAAGCTATTTTCCAAGCATGATTGACTGCATGAATTTCTTTGACTAGCTGTTGCAGAGATGGGTTTATTAGGGATGTAATTGTGTCTTTCATTATTTACTATTTTTTTTTGGAGATATTTTTTTTAAAATTGATAAAATTAAAATAATGTAAAAAGAAAATTTAATTAATAGGTACAATTTGATATTTAAAAAGGTTTTCTCCAATTATAAATTCCACCTCGCTCAATAAACTTGTCTCTATTCCACTGTACTTGAGCAAATGCTGTTTCAACACCGACTTGTAAAATAGGTTGACTATATTCATGATAGCCTTTCGCATCACTAAAAAAACGTCCAATAGGATCAACCATAATATATGAGCCTTGCATCATTTGATTATCTTCTGCAACGATTTTGATTCCTTCTCTGAGTAAAAATTGATGTTGTTCAACAAACAAATTAAATTCCTTACTAGAGATTAAAAGATCATCTATCCTTTTATCGGTCTGACCTTGGACTGCTAATACCTGAAATATTTTCCATCTTTCAGGATTTACTTGTTGAACCAAGTCTGACATATCTTCTTGGTAGTTTAAGCGAGTAATAACAGTATTTAGCTTAACTCGAATTTTATATTCATGAAGGAGAGCAGCTAAATTTAGAGATTTTTTGACATGATTCCCTTTTCCTCTCCCTAAATGTTGAGATGTTATTTCACTACCTGAATCAATTGATAAGGCAACCCAATCAATGTAAGAAGCGTATTTTTGAATTAACTGGGACAGTTTTGCACCATTGGTCACAATACTTGTAACCAGTCCTAAATGTCGAGCGGCCACTAGAAGTTCACCTAAATATGGACAAAGCGTGGGTTCACCTCCAGCAAAGTTGATTTTTTGACACCCTGCTTGACGAAGCAATTTGAGCAATTGAAGTGACTCATCTAAAGATAAATTGCTTTTGATATCTGGCATCGTTTCATAACAAAATATGCAATTATAATTGCAATGTTTCCACAAATGAAAATTTACTGAAATTGGTTTAATTTGTTCGGGCGATGAACTGTATCTCATGGGTTCTGTTGTAATATTTTTCTAAAAAACTATTAAACTTTGCTGATAAACTGGTGTATGCTAAAACCTAATTTCTATTCTGATTCCTTTTTAGATGTAATCACTTCCATGGGACGCAGAACTTTATCTTCATAACAAAAGCCTTGACGGACAACTTTAGTAATTGTTTGATCATCTAGATCAGAACGCTCTTCACGTTCAATAACACGGCATAATTGAAAATCGGGTTCAGACCCATTAAGCTCTATCGGTTCAACTTTCCGCCGATGAAGTACCCCTAATAACTTTTTTTCTACAATTGAGAGAGATTTCGGTAAACGCTCAATAAACTGTGGAGGGAGTTCAGAACGCTCTCTCATATAATTGAGTAAAAATTCTATAGCATCAAAAACATCTAATAACTCTAAAAATAAGTCTTCATTAGCGGCTGTGGCTTGTGCTTTTTGTTCGCGCAACTCTCGTTGAAGTGCCATTTTTTCCTTTTCGAGAACGCCTAATTTATGGGCGAGTTGATCTCGCAATTCACTATTCAACTTTAATTGGGAATTGGGTTCATTATTGACCATTATTTTTAGGTTATTACTGACAGTTTAATCTTTATTGCTCTCAAAAGAGTTTTACTTTTTTTGAGTAGGCATTGCTAGAAAGAATTGAGACGGTGAAACGTTTTCTGAAGTTGGCTCTTTGGGTAGCTGAGGTTCACTATTGGGCATTTTGATGAGTAAAAATAAAATACTACCCACTAAACCTACCCAGAATAATACGCGAATTGCATCAACCAATAAATTTAAACTACTGACTTTTAATTCTGGTTTTTGATGTGGGATGAAGGATGATTCTTGCTGATTGTTTGTTTGCCCTTTAAAAACTGATAAGATGAATGAGACGGATAACTCTTGCTCGGATGGTAATTCTTGCGTTAGATATTCTGACTGAATTGAGTCTTCGGCTAAAGATGAGTCTATGTTTTGATAAGCATCTTGTAGCCAAGTTGAGATTTCTGCTTGGAATACTTCTTCATTAGCCCCAAAAGAACTAAGAAAAGATAATTCAGGTGTGGGACTATTAAGAGCAGAAAAATCCTGCCGCTTAAATCTTTGAATAGGAGGTAAAAGCGGTCGTAAATAATCGGCAATAATTCTTTTTTCCGAGTCCATTAAGACTTTCTGGGCTTCGGCAATATCTTTAAGCGGATACTCTTTGCGCTTCATGGCTATAGCCACTGCTTTAGTAATTTCCGCTTTCGATGCTCCTTGAGATACCCCAAGAATATCATAAGGATTCAGAGCCACTGGTTGATTGTTCACAAATAACCTCCTAAAAGTAATTAATCAGTCCTAAATCATAATAAATTTTTTGGTATTCGGGATGATGAGGACACAAGTCATAAATGAATTTCCCGATCTGATAAATAACTTCTGGTGGAATTCTCTTAGTTTTTAAGCCATCAATGAGATTAAGCATTAAAAAATCTGCTAAATAATCTCTAAGATATTCACAGCTAGACAACTTGGCATAACGCACTGCGTCTTCAAAGCGTTCTTGCTTCATTAAATTCTGGACAGGTTTGAATTCTTGACTGATGTTGTAAATATCTTGCACATCTTTACTATCAGGGCAAAGCTCGTAAGCCCAGTCCCCTAATTTAATGACTTCTTCAAGGCTAAAATCTCGCTTGCTAAAACCTTCTACAAAAATTTTAAGTACAATTTCAGCAACCGAAGTGCGAACTTGCTGATGATGAGATTTTTTAGCTTGTTGAACGACTTTTTCAAAGTTATTTCCTTTCATCAGTTTTTCAATCTTCTGAAGTTCTTGAGCTACTTCAATTCGTTCAGCGAGATCTAAAACCACAGGATTTTCAGCATCTATTTTCCGCAGTTTGTCTAGTTCGCGTGATGCTTGAGCTTCACTAATGTCATTTGCGACCAATTCTTCTCGAATCTTTTCAGCTTTATATTCTGCAAGATAACTTCTAGCTGATGGACTCCCTAAAAAGTAATACCAAAATTCCGCAAATGCTAAATGTTCTTTAAAATCAGAAATTGCGTAACGTTGTTTTTGGCAAAGTTGGTCTATTTCTTGTTTCCAATCCGTGTTTTTTTGAATTTCTTGACGAGCTTGTTTAAGTGGTGATATGGCATCTCGCCATTGTTGGTGTTGAAGATAATGCCGACCTTCATAGTAAGAAACCAATGCTTGGGCAAATTTTTCGGTGCTATGATTAGGTAGCGTTTTAGGTTTAATTTGCATCGCACGCTCTGTGTCTTCTTCTAGACAAGCAGCAACGGCTAATCCCCAATTAGTATAGAGGGATGCTACCGTTTTATCAGGGATGTTTATGTTAATTTGGGTAGAAATAGAGCTACGTTTCCAACACCCCGGAGTTAAAGATAAGTTGTTAAATTGTGGTGCAGAAATTGGGTTGGCTTTCAGAAAGCGAAGAGCAGCCATTTCTCGACGATAAATATCCCGGAAATGTAAATAATTTTTTAAGGGGGTATCTTTCAAAGCATCAATACTATCTTCTAATATTTTTTGGAGATGTGATGCAACGGTTTCTGATTCTGTGTTGATAAAGTTTCGCCAAGGTAAACTTTTTAAAGAAGGGTCTTTGTTGAGATTAACGATCGCGGTTGACCAAGAAACAATAAACCCCTCTAATTGAGTCCAATCGATTTGAGCATGATAGTAAGCTGCGATCGCCCAATTATGCAGAGACACAATATCCCGATTTGGTAGCCATTGATTTTCAGCAAATTTAGCAATTTCACCCCAGTCACCACTTTTCCAAACTGCTCTATCTAGACGAGGTTGAATATGTTTTGAGAGATTCCTTTCAACCTGTTCATCACTACCAAATTTCCGAAGATAGTCAGAACTCACATATTGAGCCTTGATTAAGCATTCATTATCAACCAATTGCTCAATTTCTTGTAACATGAGTAAGCGTTCTCGTTCCACGAAACGCCCCAAAAGCTCCCGTTGTGGTTTAACTTGAGGGTGAGTCAGTGATTGCCATTCCCGCTTCGCCTGTTGCCAATCACCTTGTTTGGCATAAGCAAATCCCCGAATATAGTTTCCTTTTTCTCCATTTACTTCTTTGATACAAGAAATGGCCTGATTCCACCGTTTCATTTGAATGGCAGCACTCCCTTTAGCAAGGCAAGATTCTTTAATATCAGGTAATAATTTTTGAACTTCTAGATACTTATAAAATGCTGTGTTGAAATCACCTTGTTTTTCTGCATTAATTCCAGCTTGAAAAAGTGCAATTCCTTGTGCAACTGCTTTTAAGTGGGCTAATAGTTTCTGTCCATCAGAACGCGGAAATTGAGATAACGCTGCTTCTAATACAGTGATCGCTTTTGTAAAGTTGCCTTCCTGAGATAGCTGATAGACTTCACTTAATGAAGATTCAAAACTCTTTTCTCGCTCTAGTTGAGTAGCAACATGAATAAGACCAGTCTGTACCTCATCAGTTGCAAAAATCCTTTCAGCTTCTTGGTAGTAGGAATAGGCTTGCTGGAAGAATTTATCTTGAGCGAGCTGTTTCGCTTCCGTGACAAGAGACTGATACTGCTGCCGCCACTGGAAAAGATTGTGACATCTTTTCATTGCTTGCTGAATTTGCCTATCTTCGTGCTTAGAATAGGCAGTTTGGTACAATTTTAAAGCATTAGAGAGTGCTTGTGGATTGGGTAAATATTCAGTTTCTGTCTCTAAAATTGAATTCGCAGACTGGATTAACTGTTCGACTTCCAGACGTTTCTTGTGCCACTCACCCAAGTAATATTGGACTTTTTGTAATAAATTACCTCCCCAAACCCGATAAAGAAAATGTTGAAAAATAGAGTGACAAGGAGACCAAAAACTTAGAATCTCTTCTCCTATCGCAATCGCTTCATTAAATCTTTTTTGCTGGGCAAGCTGTTGGGCGTGCTGGAATTGGGATTTTGAGTAAGAGGCTTGACGAGAGAGTTCTAAAAGCTCAACTCCTAATAAAAGTTTGCTTAAACCATTCAAAAAGTTTAACATCATGAGCAATTTTTCTCCAAGTTTGGGACGAATAATAGTTCACCAATTTTTAACGTATTTTCTCGACCTTGTAATTGAGGATTTGCATTGACAATGCGTGGCCATAAAGTTCCATTGCCATATAGCTTTAAAGCAATGCGCGATATAGAATCACCCCGTCTTACTTGGTAATAAAAGCCACCACAGGTGGGGGAGGATTGTTCATCGTTTGGGGTAATGGTTGGTAAGGGTGAAACTGGGTTGGGTGGAGAGACTAGAGAGGGTTGAGTCGGAGAATTGGTGGCAATGGAGGTGTCTTGTTGCTGTACATAAACTGCATTTCCCACTGCACCTACGCCAACTCCGAATAAGAGGAGGATGAGAGCAACAGCAATTAGTACCCAAGAGGTAAGTTTGGGAGGTTTGGACGGAGTAGATACAACGGGCAACTCCATGAGTTGACGGATGAGAGATAAATCCGTTTCGCAGTTGGGGCAAGTATTACCTTCGATTTGCGGACGATCGCAAACTGGACAAGTGAGAGAGGTTTTCATCGTGTGATTCCTGTAGCAATACTTCCAGTCGAGACTTCTTGATTGCTATATTTGAGAACATCGGGGACAAGTTCTTTCCAAAGTCGATTAGCTTCAGAACCATTCTGCGCTTTCATGGCCGCAACTACACGGGAGAATTTATCAACCATGACATTGGCGTGAGTAGGGTTCACGGTATGAGCAGTAGCGATCGCATCTTTAGCAGCCAAGAGCATCACTGCTTCTTCGGGCAAATTCTCGACTTCTTTTTCTGCGTCTTCGTTCAGTTTTTGAATAGCCGATAAATTATGGTTAGCGATCGCCTCCTTGAGTTGTTGAGTTAACTTTTCTATTCGAGTGCCTTGAGCATCAGGAAGAAGAAAGAAACACGCTTCTAGTAAAAACTCAAATTCACGCACGAATAAATTGGCTTTATCGTAATCTTCTGAAGCAAACGTTTTTAATTCTTGTAGCTTCTCTTGAGCCGCAGCAATACGATCCGTTTGTGGTTTATTATCCTGCCCCCGAATTTGGTTCGTTGCTGCGATCGCTGCTCCTGCAATTTCGTAAGCCCGTTGTACCCCGTGTTCAGTTAAATCCCCCTCTTCATTAAGTTGTTGAATAGTCTGCTCAACCTCCTTAGCCAGTTCTTCATCTTCTCCACCACGAGAGAAAGAACAACTGACTCGGACTGCCGGATTATTTTTGAGAGCCGCAGTAATTTGTAGAGAACCATTTTTTTCATCTAATTCTGCGGTGACGGAAACCTCTGTACCCCGTGGATAAGGGTGGTCTAAAGCCAACCACATTTCTCCAATCCGTTCATCCTGATTCTGCTTATCAATATTTTCTCTGACGCGATCCGGACTATAAAATTTAAAATGAATTAATCCTTGTCCATCAGCCTCTGTACGGAAAGTATGAGAGATAGTGACCGGAAGAATATCCCCTTGACTAATGAATTTATAGCGCGGTTCATCCACCAATTCGATAAAATAATCACGAGATACGGTAGAAACTTTTTCAGTTAATCCTGCGGCCACCATAGCTGCACCTTCTGCAACTGCATACATAGGACGAGGATGAACCACTACTTTATCAGCCCCAAATGCTTCGCGGACTTTTTGCTGGACTAAGGGGATTTGAGAAGACCCACCTACTAGCAAGACAATATCCACCATATCGGCAGGATATTCAGAATATTTGAGAGTGTCTTTACAAATTGCGATCGTCCGTTCAACTAAAGGCAAAATAATTGCTTCAAACTCTTGGCGCGTAATCTCCAACTCGATAGGAATCGTCATTCCTAGATCATCTAATAAAGGTGTTGAAGGTAAAATTCGAGCTTTATTTTGACGACTTAAATCAATTTTAGCTTGCTCTACCGTAGTTTTTACATCGGCTAAAAAGCGAACTCGATGATAATGGGGCATTTGCTCAATTAGCGCATCAATATTCTCCAGCCCTTCTTCCTGCATCACTTTTTGTTTTACCAATTCAAAGAGCTTTTGATCAATATCATCGCCTCCTAACCACAAATCACCAGCCTTCCCCGACTCAATGAATTGATTCCCTGATGCTGTAATTAAAGACGAGTCAAACGTTCCTCCACCGAAATCATATAATAAAATTGTTTGAACATCATCAGTGTTGGGTTTAAATCCATAAGAAATGGCTGCTGCTGTTGGTTCTGGCAGCAATTCTAATAATCCTAAACCGGCTCTAGTTACTGCCGTTTGTGTTGCTTCCCGTTGTTTATCATTAAAATAAGCTGGAATCGTCACAACACCGTGAGTAATCTTCTCTTTTTTCCCATTCTTTTTTTGATAAACTTGAGCGTTGTGGACTACCTTTTTTAAAATTTCCGCCGAAATATCTTCAGGCTGGTATTCTGAACCATCTAACCAAACGGCAAGACTATTATCAGTCCCCTTCGTTAATTGACTAATTTTGTATTCAAAACGAGATAATTGTTCTTGAACAACAGGTTCACTAAAACCTCGTCCCATCAAGCGCTTGATAGAAACAATCACTTTTTCTGGATGCTGACGCTGTTGATTATATGCTTTGTCACCTACTAAAAATTTGTCATTTTCTAAAGTCACTACCGAGCGTGTTAATTTACGATCTGGGGGAGAATTGTCTTCTGCTGTAACAACTTCCGCTTCATCACTCCATTTAAATGCTGTTACCGAGTTAGTTGTACCTAGATCAATTCCCACTACATTACCCATCTAACTTATCCTCATACTTTCGTGATTTTAGTAGTTATTGTTATCCTTGGCAGGATGAAATTTAAGTGCATTCTCGTATTTTCTGAAAATTTACGTAGTATCACCAAGCTCTAAGCCAGAAAATTTAAACCCGATTAATGATGATTTTTCTTCTTTCTATCTCAGTCTCTCGTAGATACAACAGGTTTGTCCAGTCCCAAAAAGTACAACTTTGTCCTTTGCATTGTCCAAATTTCTACACCTTGGGTTACAGTTTTATACAAAAATATACAAAATAGTCTGGAAGAATCTAAAAAAGTACGTTAAAATTTGGAAAAATCCTGTAGTGTCTATTCGGTATGAATCTTAAAGAAATATTAAATCTGGCGGATAAACTGGTGTATGCTCAGACTGATCAGCATCTGAATGATTTGCAAGAAGCGATTTTGCGGGGGACGTTGGAACATAAGGCATATAAGCAAATCGCTAAGGAATTTAACTGTTCTGAGAGCAGTGTGCGGAATATGGGGTCGGAGTTATGGCGCGTTATTTCTGAGAAAGTCGGTGAAAATATTAGTAAAAAGAATTTTCGTACTGCGATGGAAAGATTGCAGAATGCTAATAGTCTAAACCTGGATCAAGATATTGCCGCTAACGGTAGTTTGAATACCTGTGGAGATAAGACCCCCCCACTCGATACACCCCATTGGCCTTTATCCCATGAGGAAGAAGTTAGTCTAAGTGAACCTAAACCCGTTTACTATGATTTAAGTCAGATGCCAGACTTGGGGGTGTTCTATAATCGCACCTCGGAACTTAATAAGCTAAAAACTTGGATATTACAACACCAAAGTCGTCTTGTTAAACTGACTGGGATGAGTGGGGTGGGGAAAACAGCGTTAACGGTTAAATTGATTGAGGAGATTAAGGATCAGTTTGAATATGTTATGTGGTATAGTCTCGATCCCTTAACTTCTGTGAGTGAGTTTAAATCTTACTGGAAAACGGCTTTTTTTTCGCCCACTTCTTCAAGACATTTACCTTATCAGTCTTTTACCAAGTCTTTACAAGCTCATCGCTGTTTGGTGGTGTTTGACGATCTTCAGAATCTTTTTGAAAGTGGTAAATTGGCTGGTAAATATAAAGTTAATTATCAAGAGTATCGTGCATTCTTTAAAAAAATTGAAAGATTAAACTCTCAAAGTTGTTTTATTTTAATTGGTTGGCAAGTTCCCAAAGAGTTAAATCAAAATAAGCATAATCATTTTCTGCCTAATTATAGTTTACAATTAACCGGATTAGATTTTGAAACCAGTTGTAAAATCTTACAAGATTATGGTTTAACAGAAAGTAAACAATGGAAAAATTTGATTTGCTCTTGTGGAGGAAGTCCATTATGGTTGAAGATTATTGCTAATCTCATTCACGAATTGGGAGAGAGTGTGATTGAATTATTAATTGATGATACTCAACCTTTACCGGAAGATTTACAGGATATAGTACAGCAACAGTGCGATCGCATCTCCAAGAGTGAAAAAGCAGTCCTATCTTTATTATCTCAAACTGATAAACCAATCAGTTTGTCAACATTAAAAGAAAATTCTTCCTTAGCCACGTCAGATTTAATCAATGCACTACAATCCCTCAGCAGACGGGGTTTTTTAGACAAGGACGATCAGTGGTACAGTTTACTCCCAGTGTTAAACCGCTATTATAGACACCGCTAATGAATTGATATTCAATCTGCTTGATTGGTATTAAATCCATTTATTATAAGCCCTAAAAAACTTATGACCCAAGGATCAGGGGGAAGTTGGGTTACACTGCATTTCACCCAACCTACCCGTCTATCTATCTCTCACTTATTCCATAAACTCCCCTTGATACCGCAACACAGTATTCCTTAACAACATGGCCACCGTCATCGGTCCGACTCCACCGGGGACTGGGGTGATATAACTGGTTTTATCCTGAACGTTGGGGAAATCGACATCACCCACCAGACGACCTTTTCCGGTTTCTGGGTTGGTGACACGGTTAATTCCTACATCAATCACCACTGCCTCTGGTTTTACCATGTCTGCTGTGATTAAATCCGGTTGTCCCGCAGCGACCACTAAAATATCTGCCTCTTTGGTTAAACTGCCTAAGTCCCGTGTATAAGAGTGGGTGACAACCACCGTGCTATTCTGTTCCTCAAACATCAATGACAGGGGTTTACCCACTAAAATACTACGCCCCACAATGACCGAATGTTGACCGAGAAGGGGGATATTATAGTGTTTGAGGAGCTTCATTACCCCTGCCGGGGTACAACTGCGGAGTCCGGGTTCTTCTCGGACTAAATGCCCTAAGTTGAGGGGATGCAGTCCATCAACATCCTTGTTGGGATCAATTTCGTGGAGGAGGGCAACCCCATCTAGATGCTCGGGGAGGGGAAGTTGGACTAGAATTCCATCGACTCGTTCATCGTGGTTCAGTTGGTGAATGGCTTTGATGAGTTCGTCTTGGGTGATTTCTGTGGGAAAATGGCGACCAAAGGAGGAAATGCCGACTCTAGTACAGGCCCGTTCTTTATTGCGGACGTAAGCTGAACTGGCCGGGTCTTCGCCGACCATCAAAACGGCTAAACCAGGAGGTCTGCCTTTTTCCGATTTTAGGGTTTCAATGTTAGTCTTGAGTTCTTGCTGAATCTTTTGGGAAAGACCTTTACCATCGAGAAGGGTTGTCATAAAACGTGCCGATTGAAATCGTAGCTTTTGGATTCTACAAGGAAAATCATGCGCAGCGCGAATCTTCTTATACTACTTTTACTTTTGGGCAGTCTCTGGGGGTGTTCGGGGGGACTGGGTGAGGTGACAACGGAACAGGTGACGGAACAGGTGGGCCAACCGATTACAATTAGCGGGGAGGTGGTGAAACAGGCCCCGTTTGGACAGGGAGGGGGGTATCAGTTGGCCGATGAGGAGGGAATGGTTTGGGTGATGACGGAGAGGACGTTGCCTGGGGTGGGGGATAGGGTTCAGGTGACAGGAGAGGTGCGAGAGGAGATGATTGAGGTGGATGGTCAGCAGTTACGGGATATTTATATTCTGGAGAGTGAACGGTATGAGTTATGAACGACAGGTGGCGATCGCAATTCTCTATCAAAAAGGTCGTTTTTTAATGCAGTTACGAGATAACCTCCCCCACATCCCCGCAGCCGGGTGTTGGGGGTTCTTTGGGGGACACCTCGAACCTGGGGAAACCCCCGAAGAAGGACTGCAACGGGAATTACAAGAGGAAATTAACTATACGATACGCAAACCCCCCATTAAACTGGGTGAGTTTCCCAATGAGGAACATCAGTCCTTACGTCATGTTTTCGCTGTTCCGTTACTTGTTCCCCTCCATGAGTTACAGTTAAATGAAGGATGGGATATGGCCTTGCTCTGTCCCGAAGATATCGTCAAAGGAGAATTTTACTCCCACAAAGCCAGACAAATTCGACCGTTGGGCTTCGCTCATCGGAAATTTTTGCTAGATTTAATAGAGAGTAATCTCGTTGATTGGCAATGCTAATTTATGGCCAACTCGCGCTTTCGGTCCAGCGTCCAAAAAATCCGGTTTCCTTGGCTATTTTCCTTAGCGAAGGGGGAAGGGTTTTGCTGTCAGGGGACATATAACTAACAATTGCAGTTTCAGCAATTGTTGGAGATGAAAGGGAAAATACTAAAAAAAATTGCAAACTTTCATTATAACACGGTTAAACTCCATTGTCTAGTCTCTCGTCAAAAAAAGGATTTAAACTGGCAACAAAACCTAATCCCTGTGAACAATCCAGTCACGGGAGACAATGGTAAAACTGGCACGACAGCATCGGTCATCTTTCCGTAGGTTGGTTAACCTCAAAACGCAGGGGGTGTATCACCAGTTTAGTCAATTCACCGTATTCCGTTTTGGGGGGTAGTTTAGATGAACCTCTCATCCCTAACCCGGAGAGAGTTTGGAAAAACTTTAGTTTTTTCATCCAGACCAACCCCATAGAATATAAAGCAAATTGCCTTGGTTCATATCATTTGTTAGCCCACTGTTCCATGAACAATACGTCTCAACCCCGACCCTTTTTTGCTAAACGTTTCATCCCATGCCATCCAATACAGTGTCATTCAGCCAAGTCACATCCCCAGTTTGATTCAGCGATTTTGAAGTTACTGGGCCAAAGTGCGCTTCTCCTAGGGAGACGCTGCGCGATCGCAACCCTAGCCGCCACCGGACTAGCATTATTGGGGACTCCCACCCCCGAAGCAGTCGCCCTAGAAGATAGCCCCAAAATCATTGTGGATGAAGTCTGGCAAATCGTGAATAACGAATTTGTCGGTCGTGACTTTGACCAAGAAGACTGGCAAGTGAAACGGCAAGAACTCCTCAGTGAGGAGTATAGCAGCCATAAAGATGCCTACAGTGCCATTCGAGAAGCCCTCCGTGATCTCGGTGATCCCTATACCCGCTTTCTCAACCCCGAACAATTTGCTGATCTCACCAGTCAAACCACCGGAGAACTCTCCGGCATTGGTCTTCGTTTGGTGGTGGATGAAAGCAACAGTGTTTTAACCGTCGTGGAAGCCTTAGACGAATCCCCGGCCAAAAGTGCCGGAATTGAACGAGGCGATCGCATTTTAAAAATCAACGGCCAACACACCTCCCTGATGACCGTCGAACAGGCCGCCGAACTACTACAAGGAGAAGAAGGAACAGAAGTCACCCTCCAACTCACCCGGCCCAACCAAGGACTCTACGAAGTCACCCTCACCCGGGCCCAAGTCGAAGTCCCCGTCCTCCATGCCTCCATTAAAGAAGAAGACGGAGTGCGCGTAGGGTACTTAAAACTTGATGAATTTAGTTCCCACGCTGCCGAACAAATGGAGAAAGCGATCGCAAGGTTACAATCCCAAGATGTCCAAGGATTCGTCCTGGACCTGCGAGGCAACCCCGGCGGCCTTCTCTTTGCCAGCGTGGACATTGCGCGAATGTGGATGTCCCAAGGCACAATTGTCCGCACCGTGGACCGCCTGGGAGGAAACCAAGAATATTCCGCCAATAACACCGCCCTCAGCGACCTCCCCTTAGTAGTTCTCGTAGATGGGAACTCCGCCAGTGCCAGCGAAATTCTGGCCGGAGCATTAAAAGATAACAGTCGGGCCACCATTGTGGGGACCAGAACCTATGGGAAAGGCACAGTGCAATCTGTTCACTCCCTTTCCGACGAGTCCGGCTTGGCCGTCACGATTTCTCGCTACTATCCACCCAGTGGAGTTAATATTAATGGACAAGGGATCGCCCCTGATATTGAACTAAACTTAACCCACGAACAACAACGCTTATTACGGTCTAACCCTAGTGCCTTCGGGACTGGACAAGACCCCCAATATCGCCAAGCTCTCAATGTCCTAGAAAGTCGGGTGTTAGGAGAAAGTATTCCCAGCGAACCCGAACCGATTAGTATTCGCCAACTGTTAGAAGAGGAACTTCCCAGCGAGGAGCAATAATAGAGGATTTTCTCCTATGCTTCCGGTTTAGGGAGTATAGAGAAGGAAGGGTGATCAAGAAAAGGAGCGATCGCACCGTTCAGAGTAAAGGCTTTGGCCTTTATCAAGGCAGCGATCGCTTTTTCATTTGCGCTCGTCTGATAGTTGATAATTGATAAACCACAAAGACACAAAGGACACAAAGCAGTAAGTCGAATGGCAACAAATAACAAATAACAAATAACCAATAACAAATAATCAAAAACAAACAACAAACCATGCCAGAGCAGGAACTTAACCCAAAAAGAAAAAACAGCAAACTGATCAATTTGCTGTTATTAGCGGTTTCTGCCACCACCTTTAGCATCTTTTCCCTCACCCTCGGCACATCCCTCTTTCTCTCCCATGCCGGAGTAGAATACTTGCCCTTGTCTTACCTCATGATGGGAGTTGCCGCATTTCCCATTTATACTGGCATTTCTCGTATCGTTGATAATACCAGTCGTCCCCGCTTATTTCGCTACTTACTCATTGGGGCCACCCTGTTAGTTTTAATCCTGCAAAGACTCTTATTTCTAGATACCCTCCCCATTTACTTTGTCCTGCATATTGGGGCTTATATTCAATGGATTTTAACCCTAGAAGTCCTCTTACCGAGTCTTGTCACCGATTATTTCACCACCCTCGACTGGAAACGCTACACCCACTGGTTACGCATGGCCATGGCCATTGGAGGACTCTTGGGGGGAGGACTGGCCAGCATTTTAGCTCAACCGCTTACCAATGAACAAATGTTATTGGGATTGCCCCTATTGTATGGGATCACCTTTTTGCAACTTTGTTATCTAGAACGGACAATTACCCCCATTGCACCAGGTTATAGTGAGGAAAAGACGAAAACCCAACTCAGTTGGCGGAATTTACCCCAACTGCTGAAACAATATCCGGTTATTTTCTTTTTAGCCGGGAGTACCAGTCTGTTTATTCTGCTCTATATTACGTCAGAATTTCTCTACCTACGCATCTATGCCGAAGCCTTTACCGATGATCGCAGTTTAACGCGCTTTTTAGGGCTGATGCGGGTGGTTAACAACCTGTTACCCCTTTTTGTCCTCTACTGCGTCACCAGACCCCTTTTAAAGCGGTTTGGGGTAACGCGGATGAACTTGGTTTACCCCTTCACCACCTTACTGAGTTTTGTGGGGTTGGCGTTGCAGTTTAACTTAGTGATGGGGGTATTGGCCAATTTAAATAACGATGGCTTAGATGATAGTACCAATCAGCCCATTCATAACTTGAATTTTAATGCCGTTCCTTATCGGTTAGTGGGACAAGTTCGCGCGATCGCCAATGGTCTTTTTTATGCGTTAGGGTTAGCCTTAGCCGGAATCTTGTTGGGAGTTGTGCGACAATGGCTAACTCCCGTAGAAATTGCCCTCGTTGGGGTAGTCTTGAGTGGCTTATTTTTGCTAGTGCGGTATGGCATGAGCAAAAGTTACTTAGCCTCGCTACTCTCCTTATTACGGACAGGTTCAGTACAATGGGAAGATGTCAGCGAAGGACTACGCCACCTCCCCACCCCTTACACTGGCAATGTCCAAGACTTATTAATCAGTCAAGATCGGGATCAGCAAATTTTAGGATTAGCCTTAGCCTCCCGGTTAGACAACCCCAAAGCCATTTTGCCCTATCTTGATCCCCTATTTATCTCTGCCGATAGCCAAATTCATCAGGGGATCATTCATTTTTTCCGCAAATGTCATCATTCCGACCTACAAAATTATCTCCTCCAACAATTAAAAATTCCCGATACCCCCCGGCAATGCGTCGCCTTAGAAGTCTTGATTGCGACTCAATATTCCTTTACCGATCAGCAACTGCGGCGTTTATTAGATACCTCTAATCGACAACTGCGATCGCTCACTTGTGTAGCAGCCACCGCCGTCGAAAGCGAAGACCCCAACATCCAAGAAAGCTGTACCCTCTTTTGGGAAGAAGACCTCGAACCCGACCTAGAATTAGCCGTCATTCGCGCCATTCGCACCACCCGCAACCGCCGCTTTATTCCCCTCCTACAACAAATCGTCGCCAACGCCTCCATACAAGTCATGCGAGAGGGGTTAGACACCTTAGCCTTATTAGCCCGACCTGGAGAAAGCCCTTTAGCACAAATGGCCGTCAGCAAATTAAGCAGTTTTGACCCCCTCGTGCGGGCCGTCGCCCTAAAACTGGTCGGAACTGTCCGTAGTCCCCAATTCTTACTCGATGTGGCCGTCGGATTAGAACATCGTAACTTAGCCGTCCGACTGTGGGCTGCCAGTGCCTTAGCCAACTATGGCGAACAAGGGCTATCCGTCGCCAAAATTTATCTAGCCTCTCGACGCTTTGAAGTCGTAGATATGGCCATTGCAGCCATTGCCAAAGTCGGCACAAAACGGGCCGTCGATATCCTCTACAACTTCGTCAAACCCGACTTACAACTCTTACCCCAAACCCAGCAATGGCTCGAACAACTGCCCCCCTACCCCTCCGAATGGCGGTTTGTGCGCTTAATTCTCAACGACTTCCACCAAACCCTCATTCACCGCATTTTTTACATTCTCTCTGTCATTGACCAAGAAGGAACATTCCGAGAAATCCGGCCTATTTTACAGACCGGAGTGCGGGGAAAATCCCCAGATCGCCGTTTACGGGCCAATGCCTTAGAACTCTTATCCACCTTTGAACATCGGCGGTTTGTCTTACCCTTACTCCCTCTCTTAGAAAACCCAGACCGAGACCCCCCAACAGAAGTCCCCCCCAGTATCTCCCAAGAGAATTTACTCTTAACCCTCCTCAAAACCAAAAATCGCTGGATTCGCTTGGCGGCCTTATGTGTCCTCTCTCACCGCCAACAAGCAGTCCCAGAATTTCTGCTCAATGATTTTGATCCCTTAGTCCAACGGGTGGCGGTGTCCCTCTCCACCGGACAACAAGAAGAATTCCCAGAGCAAGATTGGTTTATTTCCCAATTATTTTTCTTAAAAACAACCGCCTTATTTCAACATTTATCCTTAGATGAGTTAGAAGTCATTAACGGAGTTTTTAATCAAAAAGACATCCATGCCGGAGAGATAATTTGTTCCGGAAAACGGGGATTAGAACTCCTGCACGTCATTTATCGGGGAACAGTCTTATTAAAACCCAGTGATGATCCCCTTTTAGTGGAAGTAGGAGTCGGACAAGATTTTGGCGGATTAGCCTTTATTGAAAATCAAGTCACTCCCTTTACCGCTATTGCCAAAACCGATTGTAGTCTCTTAACTCTTTCCCCCCGTAAGTTAGATGTCTTGGTCGATCAATGTCCTCGGTTATTGTGGTGTTTATCCCAAGGAAGTATGCGTTGACATACTCACCGTCCTAGAAGGACGGTGATTCTTCGGTCTTCACAGATTCCGAAATTACTGGTTCAGCGACACCACTTACTGATTCAAGTTTCCCTGAATCAACAGAGGTGGGAGTCTCCCCAGTCGTTCCCGATTTCTCGGAGGTTTCGGGATGCCCTCCCGTACCTTGATTCCATTCTATTCCGAGGATTTCCATCCCACGCCTAAGAATATTGAGCGCAGCGTTGGTATCCCGACAGAGTTCAATTCCACAATGAGGACACTTATGAGTTCGAGTGCTTAAAGACTTCTTAACTCGGTGTCTACAGTTATGACAGTCTTGGCTAGTGAAAGCAGGGTTAACAGCTACGACTGCCTTATCCCAAACCTTTCCATAGTAGTCGAGAAAGTCTGTGAATTGACTCCATGCTGCATCAGAAATGGATTTGGCTAAATTATGATTCTTAACTAAGTTAGCCACCTTCAAATCTTCATACACCACGACATCGTTAGATGCCACTAACGCCTGAGCTTGCTTAATCGCCCAGTCTCTACGTTGGCGTTGAACTTTAAGGTGCTGTTTTCCGAGTTGCTGGCGTGCTTTGTAGTAGTTAGCTGACTGCTTCTTGCCTTGTCGATGTCTCCTGCTCAGACGACGTTGGAGTTTTTTGAGTCTGTGTTCGGACTTTCTGAGGAACTGAGGATAAATGACTTGGTTATCGTTTTGGTCTTTGATGAAATACTTTAGACCTAGATCGATGCCAACTACTTCTCCTGTATATGTTCCCTCTTCAACTCTTTCTACATCTAAGCAAAATTGAGCATAATACCCATCAGCACGGCGAATGACCCTCACCCGATTAATTTTGCTTGTGAGAATATCCTCTCTGGCTTTGCTGTTGCAATAGAGAGAAAAAGTTCCTGCTTTAAATCCATCAGTGAAAGTTAAATGGAAACCGTCTTTTGATAGTTTCCAGCCACTGGTTTTGTATTCAACGGAGCGACTATGCTTCTTAAACTTAGGATAACCTACAGGCTTTACGCCGTTACGACAGTTTTCATAGAAGCGTTGAACCGAAGTCCAAGCACGAGCCGCGTGAGCTTGTCGAGCCATACTATTCAGTCTCTTAGCAAAAGGAAATTCTTGAGCTAAGTCTTTGCAGAGAGCTTGCATCTTAGCTCTAGAAACCTTCTCAGCATCCATCCACAAGCGCAAGCACTTATTTCTGATGAATTGTCCTGTGCGGATGGCTTCATCAAGTGCTTGATACTGTTCTGGCGTACCGTCTTTGAGCTTGGCTTCTCTGACTAACATAGCTCGACTAACCAATCATTAAAATACTATAGCATAAATTCTTAGAGCGTGAATTCAACGGGTAAAAGTCGCCCTAAAAGGGCGAGGCTTTAGACCCAAAATTTTTTGGTAATTGTTGTTTGTTGTTTGTTGTTTGTGGCGATTCGACTTACTGCTTTGTGTCCTTTGTGTCTTTGTGGTTCATCAATTATCATAGCTTGGTTGCCTGTTAATGACTCTCACAGACAACCAAACATCAGCCTATACGCTTATCGACTGATTATCTAAACGACGAATAGCCACAACGGCGGGTTTTGGGGGATCATTGCGTCCTTTTCCGGGCCAATTGGACCCTAACGGCACAGTCCGCGTTTGCATGAACTCCTCCCCATCCGTGGTTTTAACCGCAAATTTACGGCTTTCGCTAGCCCCGTTTTGCCGAATGCCGTGGACTTCTCCGGGGTGTTGGACGGCAAGAAAGAGGGTTTGTTGATCTTGGGTGAAAAAGGGCCCAGTGCATTCGGTTTCCATCGGTCCAATGCCGAAGGGATACGCCTCTCCTGCATTGTCTCCAGAGGTGGAAATGAACCAAATGGAGTTATTCCCAAATAAACCCCGTAAGGCACTCTGACTCACTGGGGTTTTGTTGTCGTTGCTGCCTTCTATGCGGGAGGGGATGGCGTTGTTTTGTTTACTGGTAGAAATATCTGTCACCATCCAAACATTCCCCCCTTGATCAACTTCGAGGTTGTCGGGGTTGGCAAACCCTGCGCCCCCTTCTGCGGGTTCTCCCCCCAATGCGAGGCTTTCCCACCGGAAGCTCATGGCGGCGGGTTCGTTTTCGTCTTCGATTAATTTGACAATCCAACCATATTCATAGGGGGTTTCTCCGTTTGGCCCTTGAAAGATATCGGTATCGGGGCCACCGTCACCCCCAGGAGAACCGGAGGTGAAGGCGATAAAGAGTGTGCCATCGGGGCCGATAATGGTATCTTCAGGACGGGCTGTGGTGGTGATTCCGGCTGCGGTGGCGGCGAAGTGGGCATCAATGAGGATGGCCCCTTGTTTTTCGGTGTTGTTGCCTTGGTAAATGTCACCGAGGGTGCGGAATTGACGTTGGAAGGTTTTGGCTTCTGCGTCATCGGTGACTTTGATGATGCCGCCTTCTTCCCGGTTGGGGTTGGGGAGGGTGATCATCCCGCCGGCCACTTGGGAGGGAAGGATGGGATCAACGGGGGTGTCGGGGGTGAGGGCGACCCATTTTCCTGTGCCGTTGGGATAAAATTTCGCCCCGTAGAGCATTCCGTTTTCTAGAAGACGGGAGTTGGCTTTGTCTTGGGGGGTGCGGACGGTGTTGTCGGAGACGAATTTATAGAGGTGTCCGCCCCTGCGATCGCACCCTGAATAAATGGCCAATCGTTTCCCGGCTTGTACATTAAACCCGACGGCTTCGTGACGATAACGGCCCAACCAACTGTGTTTAGTGCCGTAGTCGTTGGGGTTAGCGGGATCAACTTCAACCATCCAGCCATATTTGTTGCTGGCATACCCTAGGGCATTCCCTCCCCCATGTTCGCTGTCATCGGCCAGTTTAAAGGGCATTTTACTGGGACTATAAGATGAACCGTCGGCCATGACGGGTTCGTAGAGGTGGTTTTGGTAGTTTTCTTCGGCACTAAAAACCGTTCCCCAAGGGGAAGTCCCTCCGGCACAGTTGTCAAATGTGCCAATAATACGACTCCCAAGGCCGTCATCATAACCCAGTTTATTCTCCTTGGTGAAGACGGCAATGGCCGGGCCAGTGGCGGAGACATAATTCCCGTCTTCTAAGCCGGAAATGCCGTTAATGCGGCGGTCTGCGTTGCTGTTGGTGCGAACCCATTGACCGTTGTTGTTTCGACGGAGGGAAATAATCCCAATGCCGAGGTCGGTCATCATTTCTTTAGCGATCGCAACACATTTCTCTTTTAACTCATCCCCCTCCTCTAGGGCAAAAACATCAATCTCCCCTTTCCCTTTAATTTCTTCTAAGGGGAGGTCTTTGCCAATGACTTGGGGGTAAGTTTGCGCCCAGGTTGCCCCGCTAATATACTCGAAATTAACGGTTAAAAAGCCTTCATTGGGCCCCGTCTCGACAAAGGAAAGATAGTCGTTATTGTACCCAAAGCGAGAATTGCCTACGGAGTCGCCCCAAGCGGCAATGACATCATAGGTAAAACCGTCCGGTAATACCATGTCATCTTGGACGGTGAAGCGACTATAATCACTAATTTGTTGGTCTTTGGATAAATTCTCAATCCCTAATGGAATTGGCAATTTAACCGGAGAAAAGCTCATTCCGTTCGGAGTTGCAGCTAGGGCCTCTCCGGAAAAAGCCATGGAAGTCCCCGGACGGGGGGGAGAGGCCAGTGAGTTTAAGGCCACACTGCCCGCACTTGCACCCAAGAAAAGGAGAAAATTACGGCGTTTCATTCCCATAAAGAATCTTTATTTTTGAAATCTTATTTGTTTTGTTCTATGTTCTACTGGGTTCTACTCAATCTACCGAGAGTAGAATTGCAGCTTAATCGTTTTACATAGGCAAACACCGTTCAAGGTAAGCGTACTATATTATCAACAGGTTAAGAAACGGAAAAATTCCCGTTAAAGTTCGTTTTAGGGCTTAATATTTCGTTTTAGGGCTTAATATTGGGTTGCCGATTCTAGATTGTCGGTTCAAACCAAACAATGACTTTCCAGAAACTAAAAATTGCTGAAAGTTGGCTAAAAGCTTTGCTGTGATTAGTTCCTGACCTTCTTTTTAGCTTGACTTCCCTCTGCCTACTACCTTCGACCTTCGGATGCTAATCACCAATTATCTATTCCCTATTCCCTATTCCCTAGTACCTATTACCTATCACTTATTACCTAGTACCTATTACCCATTACCTAGTACCTATTACCTAGTACCTATTACCTATTACCCATTACCCAGTAAGGTATGGACACACAGCCCCCCTCATCTAACCCCCTAGATCACTTTCTTGTGTTGGGATTAGGCAGTTTAGGACAACATTGTATTGTTGCCCTCAAAGAGTTTGGTGTTCCGGTAATTGCCATTGAACAAACCTTGCCCCAAGAGTGGGAAATTCCCAATTGTCACAAGTTACTCAAACAATTAATTATTGGGGATTGTTGCCAAGATACAATCTTGGAACAAGCTCAAATTGAACGCTGTCGGGCTGCTTTAATTGTCACCAGTAATGAACGAGTGAACGCTGAAACTGCGATCGCAATTCGTCAACTCAACCCCCACACCCGTCTTGTCATTCGCTCCGGGAAACATAACCTCAATCAACTCCTCAGCCAGCAACTCGGCAACTTTACCGCCTTTGAACCCACACAACTGCCAGCCGCGGCCTTTGCCATTGCTGCCCTAGGAACAGATACCCTCGGTTTTTTCAACCTCGATGGCCAATGGTTGCGCGTGGTAAAACAAACCCTCCCCTCCCATCATCCCTGGGTGAACACCCGCCAACTAGGGGACCTCAACCACCGTCACCGTCGCCTCCTCCTCTATTTCCCCGCCTATCAACCCACCTACCCATCCTTTTATAATTGGCATCCCGACACCTATCTTCATTCGGCAGATACCCTCGTTTATGTTGAAACCGCCGATCAATTTCTCATCCATCAACAAGAAAAAGAAGTCCTCGCCAGTCAAGCCAAGAAACGCCAACGCTGGCAACATCTGTGGCAACAATTCACTTGGCGCAATGTCCAGCAACAACTCAGCCAATTTTGGCAACTCAGTTTTCAGCAACAATTACGCCGGGTTTCCCTCTTTTCCGGCTTCATTATCCTCTGTTTACTCGGCCTTGGCACAATTTTGTTTCATCTCTATACCCCCGAAACGTCCCTAGTGACTGCCTTTTATTACACAGCTATTTTATTATTAGGGGGATATGGCGATCTGTTTTCTAACTTCGCTCAACCGGATATTCCTTGGCAATTACAGCTTTTTGCCCTGAGTTTAACCATTGCGGGGACTGCTTTTGTGGGAGTCCTCTATGCGTTACTCACCGAGGCCCTCCTCTCCTCTCAATTTCAATTCACCAAAAAACGCCCTCCCATTCCCAGTCAAGATCATGTAGTGATTATTGGCCTAGGCCGAGTGGGACAACGGGTGGCCCGGTTACTGCAAACCTTTAAACAGCCCTTGGTGGGTATTACCCTCAATACTCATTTTGACCTGAACCTCTTACCGCACATTCCCTTAATTAAGGGCAACCTCCAACACGCTCTCCCCCAAAGTAATATTGCCACGGCGAAAAGCGTTGTCGTGGCTACGGATGATGAAATTGTTAATTTAGAGGTGGCTTTAATGGCCTATGAGGTAAACCCCAATACTCGTTTAGCGATTCGGACTTATGGCCAACGGTTGAGTCGCCACCTCTCCACCATTTTGCCCCAAGCGCAGGTTTTATGTACCTATGCTGTGATGGCGGAAGCCTTTGCTGGGGCGGCCTTTGGGGAAAAGATTCTCAGTTTATTTCGCTTTGATCAACAAACTATTTTGGTGACGGAATATCAAATTGAAGCTATTGACACCTTACATGGGTTATTACTGGGAGATATTGCCTATGGTTACGGGGTCGTGCCTCTGTTACACCAAAAACCCCCGGCCTCACCCCGTTTTATGCCTTGGGATGATGTCCGGGTGGAAATCGGCGATCGCTTGGTAGTTTTAGCCACCATAGAAGGGTTACGCCGGGTCGAAATTGGCAGTATGTTCCTTAAACGGTGGCACGTTCAAATTAAGAAAGTCAACTCCACAACGGCGGCCTTTGAAGGGGCAAATATTTTGGCGAGGGTGTCAGGATGTCCCCTCGGAGAAGCCCGAAATTTTATGACACAGTTACCCGCTACTTGGCCCTCTCCCTTTTATGAACACCAAGGCCAACGCCTAGTCAGAGAACTCACAAAAGCCCGCATTCAGGCGGTTTTAATTTAGAGTCATTGGTAATTAGTAATTAGTCATTGGTCATTGGTTGATAACTCCCTGTTTCCTTTGTCACAAAGAACCAACAACCAACAACCCAATTAATTATGAAGCAGCAGAAGCCGCAGAACGTCTCCGTCGTCGGGGAGTGCTAACCGTTGTGGTACTTCCCGCTTTAGTTGGGGTACTCTCCGCTTTAGCTGCCGTTTTCTTGGGTTTAGACTTGGGAGAAGTCGGTTTTACAGGGGAAGTATCCTGTGCTTGATCTTCTGGGGTTTGTAACAGGAAAACCACCAGAGGACGACACCGCAATTCGCGTCGGGCCAAGCGTTCGATACTGCTTTGCAGTTCGTCTTTTAAGCCATCCCAGTCCACTTGAACGGTTTTACCTTTAGGATGGTTGACAAAATTTTGTCCCTGTTCGCTTAAAATGCGTTCAACGGTGCGAACCACCAGTTGTTGAAACAGCGATCGCTCCATCATACTCGCCACCCCGCGCAAATGCACTTCCGGATTAGCCAACATCTGTAAATGACCGTCCACCGCAACGGCCACCGTCACAGCACCATCCTCCGCCAGTTGTTGCCGTTCTTCCATGACCCCATCATGGATCACCCCGGCATTATCCACAAATTGAATCCCCGACGGAACTTGGCCTGCGATTTGGATGCGATCGCGCGTTAACTCCACAATATCCCCATTATCAATAATCACCGTATTCTCTTCGGGAATCCCCATCTTATGAGCCATACGAGCGTGTTTCACCAACATCCGATACTGACCATGAACCGGGACAAAAAACTTAGGTTTCGTCAACCCTAACATCAACTTATGATCCTCTTGAGACCCGTGGCCCGAAACGTGAATCCCATGATGACGGCCATAAATCACCTCGGCCCCTTTCATCATCAAGCGGTCAATGGTATCACACACCGCCAACGTATTCCCCGGAATAGGATTCGCCGAAAACACCACCGTATCCCCTTTCTTAATATCAATATGACGGTGTTCCCCCTTCGCAATGCGCGTCATGGCCGCCAAGGTTTCCCCCTGGGACCCCGTAGTCAAAATTAACGCTTTCTCATCGGGAATACTCCGCAACCCTTTCAACGGTTCAAACAAATCATCCCGACATTTGATATACCCCAACTCCCGCGCATGGGCAATCACATTCAACATCGACCGACCCACCACAAACACTTTCCGATTGTGCTTCTCAGCCAATTGCAAAATAATATTCACCCGATGCACCGAGGACGCAAAGGTAGTCACAAATAACCGTCCAGGGGTTTGATAAAACACCCGGTCCAAATTAGGATAAACCGAATATTCCGACGGAGTATGACCCGGCACTTCCGCATTAGTGGAGTCACTCAACAAACACAGCACCCCTTGATCCCCGTGTTCCGCTAACCGTTGCAGATCAAAATGTTCCCCATCCACAGGAGTATGATCAACTTTGAAATCTCCGGTATGAATCACCACCCCCAAAGGAGTATTAATCGCCACCGTACAACTATCAGCGATAGAGTGGGTATTTCGGATATATTCCACCACAAAAGACGGACTAATCCGCACCACATCACGGGGTTTCACTTTATGCAGTTCCGTGCGTTGCTCCAGTCCCGCTTCAGCTAACTTATCTTTGAGTAAATTTAACGCTAAATGAGGACCATAAATCGCCGGAATATCAAATTGTTTGAGATGATAGACAATACCCCCAATATGGTCTTCGTGACCGTGGGTGACAATCATCCCTTTAATTTTATGACGGTTTTCGAGGACATAACTCATATCAGGAATGACCACATTAATGCCGTGCATTCCGTCCGTCGGGAAACCAATTCCCGCATCTAAGAGAACCATCTCATCCCCATACTCGAAAATACAGGTATTTTTCCCGATTTCGTGGAGTCCTCCCAAAGGAATAATTCTCAGGGTGGGCTGTTTACCGTTTTTACTACCGTTATTACTCATGTTATTTTGGCTGTTTTTTTTGATTGGTTTTTTCGTGGGTTTAGAAGTCACGTTCACTTGGTTCACAGGTTTTGACATTTGTTAACAGGGCAAGGAGGTTCATTCCTTGTTCATGTCTTAGAGAACAAGGGTTGAGAGCAATTTTTAAGCTGAACACACCGCAAATTCTTGAGTCATGCAGAGTTAGAGCAAATTAAGTTTCTGTAAAACTTCTTTAATGTGCTGTTCTTGTTCTGGGGTGGGATCACACAGAGGCAGACGCAGGGGCCCCACTTGCCACCCTTGCAGTTTTAAACCCGTTTTAGTCGGAATAGGGTTAGTGGTGCAGAATAGAGCTTTAAAGAGGGGAAATAGTTGAATATGCCGTTTTTGCGCGGTTTGGGGGTCGCCGTTTTGGTAGGCTTGGATCATTTCCCGCAGACTATTTCCGACAAAGTGACTGGCGACGCTGACAACCCCTTTACCCCCGACGGATAACATAGGCAGAGTGAGAGAGTCATCCCCAGAGTAAATACTAAAGTCGGGAGGAGTGACAAGGCGCATTTGACTGGTAATATCAACGCTGCCACTGGCTTCCTTGAGAGCAACAATATTGTCAATTTCCGCGAGTTTAGCAACGGTTTCAGGGCTGAGGCGAGTCCCCGTCCGCCCAGGGATGTTATAGAGCATCACAGGACAGTCTGGGGCGGCTTTGGCAATGGCACTAAAATGCTGATATAAGCCCTCTTGGGGAGGTTTGTTGTAGTAGGGAACGACTTGTAATGTGCCATCTAATCCCAGTTTAGCGGCTTTTTCGGTGGCCTCAATCGCTTCTGCGGTGGAGTTTGATCCAGTCCCGGCAATAACTTTCCCCTTGGACCCCACGGCCTTTTGGACGACTTGAAAGAGGTCGTGTTCTTCTTCCCAAGTGAGGGTGGGGGATTCTCCGGTTGTACCACAGACTAACACGGTGTCTGAGCCGTTGGCCACTAAATGGGCGGCCAGTTTTTCTACAACGGGATAGTTGACTTGACCATCTGCCGTAAACGGCGTGATCATTGCGGTTATAACGTTACCAAAGTCACTCACACTAATTGTTCACTCCTTGTTGTTGGTGGATATTTGTTGTTGGATGGGTCGTCATACCATTCTCGACTTGAATGATGGGGTTCGCCTTGGGCGCAATATTCTTGGCGAATTAGCACTGGCAAAACCTCACGATGGCCTTAAAAATGTTCGCCTCGCTTACACAGAAACTCGCTGTTGTTGCGGGGTTAACCAGTTTTTCTCGACTAATAATTCTGCAATTTGTACCGCATTTAAGGCGGCCCCTTTGCGAATTTGATCCCCACTCAGCCAGAGTTCTAAACAGTTGGGGTGGGATAAGTCCTGACGAATGCGGCCTACGAGGACATCATCTTGGCCACTCGCTTCCATGGGCATGGGGAAATAGTTTTTCTGCCAGTCTTCGACGAGTTTCACTCCTGGGGCTTGTGAAATGGCTTCTTTGGCCTGTTCAATGGTAAGCGGTTGGGCAAATTCTAAGTTAATGGTTTCCGAGTGAGCGCGTAACACCGGAACACGCACACAAGTGGCACTTACCCGCAAGTCCGGTTCACTAAATATTTTACGGGTTTCTTTGAGCATTTTCAGTTCTTCCTCACAATACCCCTGTTCACTTAATGGCGAGTTATGAGGAAATAAGTTAAAGGCAATGGGATAGGGTAAGATTTCTGCTTGGGGCGTTTCTCCGTTTAAAATGGCTTGAGACTGGACGCGCAATTCTTCCATGGCTCTGGCCCCTGCACCACTGGCCGACTGATAGGTGGCGACGATAATGCGCTCAATGGTTTGGATTTTATGCAGGGGATAAATGGCTACCCCCATTAAAATCGTGGTACAGTTCGGGTTGGCAATGATTCCCTGATGCTTGGCGGCTGCTTCTGGGTTAATTTCTGGAACAACTAAGGGAACATTTTTATCCATCCGAAAGGCACTGGAATTATCAACGACGACTGCTCCAGCGTCCACGGCTTTTTTGGCCCAAGTTTTTGAGGTTGCTCCCCCCGCAGAGGCTAAGACGAGATCAACGTCTTGAAAGGCGTTTTCATTAACTGCTTCTACGGTGAGGCTTTCTCCTTTAAAGTCTAAGGTTCGCCCCGCAGAACGAGGAGAGGCAAGCAATTTTAAGGAAGAAAGGGGAAAGTTACGCTCCTCTAACAGTTGTAGAAGTTCGCTTCCGACTGCTCCGGTTACTCCTAAAATGGCGACACGAGTGGGTTTAGACAAGCTGTTTTCCTCCAAGTTGAATGGTGACAATTTGCGACATTAACTCTATTTCAGATTAGAGTTGGATTAAGGGTTTTGAGGTTTTACGAGTTTAAGTTTAAAGTTTAGGTTTTATTACTTGACTTTATCACTGGACTTGATCACTTGAAATTTACTGGCTTTGGGGTTTGATCTGTTCTATAAATAATTTTTATCAATCATAGGGTTGTTTGATTAAACGGGTTTAAATAAACGTTATCTAATAAAATAATGGTTTCAACAGTAATTCCGATTCTAGTTGACGGAAATAATTAAACGAATGAAAATGTTATCAATATCCAAAAAAGCTAACGCGCTTTTCCTGATTCTATTTTACCTTAAATCTATTGTATTTGCTTACATTGCTTTTCAATTTGAGATTATCTGTTCTTCTCTATTAAGTTAAGTTCTAGATTTTTACTTTTTAAGTTTTTAATCTAGATAGCGAGTCTTGATGGTTTATCTAATTTTGCGTTTTTTATTTTACTTGCTAACAATTGATCAATTATATCATACTCAGGATTAATAACCCTCCCTTTAATGGGAGATTGAGAGAATTTTGCGAGAATTTTGTGTGGGCTTGGTTGACTGGAACTGAATTGAGTTCAACGTTAAGTATTTTAATCTTTAACATCTAGTCTTTAAAAATTAATTAAGAATAGAGATTATTCATTAATAAATTTTAATATTTATAGTTTATAGCAAAATTGCTAAAGAATGTCACGATCAAGTCTTGATTTCGCTGACTGTTAATTTATATTAACTCTATTCCATTGATTGAGCAATATAGCACAAACCTCCCTCTCTAGGAAGATGGAGGAGATGGGGGAGTTGATAGTGGATAGTTGAACCACTGCCCTGTTCTCAGTTCCGGAGTTCCCTAGTCGGGAGATGGAGGAGTTGATGGTGGATAGTTGAGAACCGATGCTCTCAATTAAGTTTAACGAGAATCCCTCGAATCAGAGCAGAGTTGATAGGATAGTTGGGGGGATTGCTCTCACGACTCCAGCCTGGATGCTTGTCATCCTCAGTCCAGTTGTGGCTAGAGTCTGTCCTGTTCCGTTGAAAACGGGTGAGAAAGGGTTGACTCTCTCTCCCGTCATTCGAGATGATTGGCGGTTAGCGTGTATTGAGAGCAGAGAACAGAAAAGGGGATACCCCAAAGAGGGTCTTCAAAAACCCCCTTCGACCCGTACAATCAGAATTTGCACAACAGTTGCACGTTGATCTATAAATTGGAAGATTGAAGCGTCCATGAAAGTTACCCAGGAAACATTACCCGCCAGCAAAATTGGCCTCGAAATTGAAATCCCTGCCGACAAGTCGAAACAAGTGTATGAGAAAGTGATTAAGGAGCTTTCTCGTTCGGTTCGGTTGCCTGGGTTTCGCCAAGGCAAAGTCCCCCGTCATATCTTACTGCAACGGATTGGGCCTGATCGGGTGAAAGCGGAAGCCCTAGAAAAACTGATTCAAGATGGCTTAGAACAGGCTGTGGAACAAGAAAAGATTAATGTTCTGGGCAATTATCAGTTAATCTCAGATATCAATGAATTGATCCAAACCTTTAAACCGGGTGAACCCCTGACGTTTTCTGCGTCGATGGATGTGCCACCCCAACCGCAAGTGGGAGATTATAAGGGATTGTCTGTGACGGCGGAGAAGAAAGAATATGATCCCAGTCAGGTGGATGAATTTTTAGATAGTCAACGGAGTCAGATGGCCACTTTGGTCCCGGTTGAAGATCGTCGGGCCCAACGGGGAGATGTGGTGATGGTGGACTATCAGGGACAGCTTAAAGATGAAAATGGTGGTAAAGGTGAAGTCATTTCGGGGGCTGAGGCGACGGATTTTCAGTTAGAGTTAGAGTCTGGGAAATTCCTTGAAGATTTGATTGAAGGGATTGTGGGGATGAAACCGGAGGAGATGAAGGAGATTCCGGTGCAGTTCCCGGAAGACTACGCCAGAGAGGATTTAGCGGGAGTAGAGGCAATTTTTACTGTGACTCTCCATGAGGTGAAAGAGAAGGAATTGCCGGAACTCGATGATGAGTTTGCCGAGGAGGCCAGTGAGTTTGAAACCATGGCCGAATTGCGGGAGCATTTAGAGAAGCAGTACCAAGAACAGGCGGAAGAAGCGACTAAAGGCAATGTTGAGGCGGCCATTACGGATGCTTTACTCAAAATTGTCCAGGTGGAGCTTCCGGATACGATGGTGGACCGGGAAACGGATGTTTTGGTGCAGCAGACGGCGATGCAGATGCAGCAGTATGGTTTGGATATTCAGCAGATGATGTCCTCCGAGATTATGCCGCAACTCAAGGAAAATGCGCGTCCGGAAGCGGAGAAGCGGTTAAAAGCCTCGTTGGCCTTGCAAAAAATTGCGGAAACGGAGTCTTTAGAGGTGGACTCGGAGGCCGTGGAAAAACGAGTGGGGGAAATTGTTGAGCAAATGCGCGATCGCCAGCTTGATATGGACCGGGTGCGCGAATTTGTCAACGATGAACTAAAAGAAGAAACCGCCCTCAACTGGTTACGGGAAAATATTACTGTAGAGTTAGTTCCCGAAGGCACATTGAGCCAAGAAGCAGGGGACGAAGAAGGCGAAGCCGAAGCATCCGAACCCGAAGGGGAAGCGGTGGAAGCAGAGGTGGAAGTCGTTGAAGAAGAATAAAATATCTTCACCCTTCCTGATGAGTCCCAAGAACTAAATCTTTTTTTTGGGATTCTTCTCCATTGTTCCGGGGACATAGGGCATAATAGTGATTAAGAGAAGTCAACCTAACGACTGGTTAAGTAAAAAAAAGCGAATGATAGAATCGCGATCGCAAAACTCCACCCCTTGGAGTCATAACCCTTACAACTTGTCTTCCCTCGACCCAGAGAGAGGAGACCCTGTTATGGAAAGCCAAGTTATGGAAAGCCAAGTTATGGAAAGCCAAGTTATGGAAAGCCAACAAAACCCGGACAGGATGGGGAATCCGGGGGGGAATTATCAAGGGTCTTCCCCCCAATCTCCAACCCGCTCCCAAGCCGTTGTCCCCATGGTAGTGGAACAGTCGGGAATGGGAGAGCGAGCCTTTGATATTTATTCTCGTCTGTTGCGAGAAAATATTGTTTTCCTCGGTAGCGCGATCGATGATAAAGTGGCTGATACGGTCGTAGCGCAACTCCTCTTTCTCGAAGCCGAAAACCCGGAAAAAGACATTCAACTCTACATTAACTCCCCTGGGGGATCAGTCTATGCCGGGATGGCCATCTACGACACCATGCAGCAAATTCGCCCCGATGTCGTCACCATCTGTTACGGCATTGCAGCCAGTATGGGAGCATTTTTACTGACTGGCGGCGCACCTGGAAAGCGCATGGCCTTACCCAGTTCAAGAATTATGATCCACCAACCCCTCGGCGGAGCGCAAGGGCAAGCCGTGGACATTGAAATTCAAGCCAAAGAAATTCTTTATATCAAAGAACAAATTAATAACATCCTCGCTGATCACACCGGGCAACCCTATGACAAAATCGCCGAAGATACCGAGCGAGATTTCTTTATGTCGGCCAAAGAGGCAGCGAATTATGGATTGATCGACAAAGTAATAACCCAACCCAATATGCCCCTTGTAGAAATTCCTGCTACTGCACTCACTTAATTAACTAATTAACAAAAGAGGTTAATATGCCGAAATACGACTCCCATCTAAAATGCTCCTTTTGCGGGAAATCTCAAGAGCAAGTCCGTAAACTCATTGCCGGGCCTGGAGTTTACATCTGTGACGAATGTGTTGAGCTTTGTAACGAGATTTTAGATGAGGAACTAATCGACTCGGCAAGTCCAGCCCCGCAACCCGTCTCCCGTTCAGAAGAACCCGTGGCCAAGCGGCGATCGCCCTCAGAACCCTTAAAACTGAGTCAGATTCCCAAACCCACGGAAATCAAAAAATATTTAGACGAACACGTGATCGGCCAAGACGAAGCGAAAAAAGTCTTATCTGTTGCCGTTTATAACCACTATAAGCGGTTGAGCGTCACTCACTCGAAAAACAGTAAGGGAAACTATGAGTCAGATGCCGTAGAATTGCAAAAATCCAACATTCTGCTCATCGGGCCCACAGGTTCGGGGAAAACCCTCTTAGCACAAACCCTCGCCCATATCTTAGAAGTTCCCTTTGCGGTAGCCGATGCCACCACCCTCACCGAAGCTGGGTATGTGGGGGAAGATGTGGAAAACATCTTACTCCGGCTGCTACAGATGGCGGACTTAGACGTAGAAGAAGCCCAACGGGGCATTATCTACATCGACGAAATTGATAAAGTCGCCCGCAAGAGCGAAAACCCCTCCATTACGCGAGATGTGTCCGGAGAAGGGGTACAACAAGCCCTCTTGAAAATGCTCGAAGGCACAGTAGCCAACGTTCCCCCCCAAGGCGGACGCAAACACCCCTATCAAGACTGTATTCAAATCGACACCGGAAACATTCTCTTTATCTGCGGCGGGGCATTTGTGGGCCTAGATAAAGTCGTCGAAAAACGCACCGGGAAAAAATCCATGGGGTTTGTTCGGCCCGGGGAAACCCCCTCGAAAGAACAACGAACCGCCGATGTCCTCCAAAGTTTAGAACCGGAAGATTTAGTTAAATTTGGCTTAATTCCCGAATTTATTGGCCGGATGCCCGTGGCCGCCGTCTTAAACCCCTTAGACGAGGAAGCCTTAATGGAAATCCTCACTCAACCGCGCAATGCACTGGTGAAACAGTATCAGAAGCTGTTACGGATGGATAACGTACAACTGGAGTTTCAACCAGAAGCCGTGGAAGCCATTGCCCGGGAAGCCTACCGACGCAAAACCGGAGCAAGAGCATTACGAGGCATTGTCGAGGAACTCATGTTGGAAGTGATGTACGAATTGCCCTCCCGTAAAGACGTTCATCACTGTATTGTCACCCCGGAAATGGTGGAACAACGCTCCACGGCTGAGTTATTACTCCATCCCTCCTCCATGCCCAAACCTGAATCGGCGTAAGATGCAGTTTACCGAACAGAAAACCCAGCAAACCGTCAATATTCGAGGCGTTGATCATTATTACCGATGGATACGCCAAGGAGAGGGTGACACCCATAAACCCGTCTTAGTCTTTGTCCACGGCTGGGGGGGATCATCCCGCTATTGGGAAACCACCGCCCAAGCATTTGCCCCCCAATTTGACTGTTTATTGTACGATTTACGGGGGTTTGGTCGCTCTCGCTTGCCCGATAGCCTACCCACGACAAGCTACGAAATGGGCGAATATGTGGAGGATTTGGCCATCTTTTTAGACCAATTGGGCTTAGAAACAGTCTATCTCAATGGTCATTCCGTGGGGGCTTCCATTGCTACCCTCTTTACCAGTCGTTATCCCCAGCGCGTGGAGAAATTAATTTTAACTTGTAGTGGGGTTTTTGCCTATAATCCCATTACCTTTCCAGCCTTTCATAAAGCGGGGACGGTGGTGGTTAAACTCCGCTATAATTGGTTTTTAAAAGTTCCCTTAGCGGGGCGTTTATTTATGGCGCGGTTTGTGCATCGTGCTTTAGAAGATCAGATTAATCGGGAATTTTTAGAGGATTATTTAGAAGCGGATTATGAGGCTGCCGTGGGGACTATTTATACGGCAGTGAGTCAACAAGCGGCGCAAGAAATGCCAGAGGCGTTTGCGAGTTTAGATGTGCCAACCCTACTTGTTGCGGGAAAAGAGGATATTATTATTCCCACTAAATTGGCCAAGCGTGCTGTTAGTTTAAATCCGGAGACTGTGCAGTATGTAGAGATACCGAATACGGCCCATTTCCCGATGTTAGAAGATCGAGAAACTTATGATCAGGCTGTGCAAGAATTTTTAAATGGGTAAATGAATTTAGCACCGTGGCGGTCTATTCTTGCTCGCTCTCTTTATAAAAGTCGAAATTTACGGGAATCCCGTTATTTTCAGTTAGCAACAGTGACACCGGAAGGCTACCCGAAAAACCGCACCGTGGTCTTTCGGGATTTTTTAGAGCAGAGTAACCAAATTAAAATTATTACTGATAGTCGCAGTGAGAAAATAGAGCAAATTGAAGCTAAAAACTGGGGTGAGATTTGTTGGTATTTCTCAAAAACAAGGGAACAGTTTCGCATGGGGGGTGAGTTAACCCTAGTGGGTGCGTCTTATCCCGATGAAGACTTACAAAAAGCACGTCTCCAGACGTGGCAAAATATCTCAGATGCGGCCAGAATGCAGTTTGCGTGGCCGACTCCCAAAACAGCGAGAGTGGAGGATACTGAGCCATTTTCTTCACCTACTCCTGATCCTACAATGCCTTTAGATACTTTTATTTTAGTTTTACTTAATCCCCAGGTGGTAGATTATTTAACGTTGCGGGGAAATCCCCAAAACCGCACCATTTACAGGTTAACGGGGGAGGAAGTCTGGGAGGTACAGGAAGTCAATCCGTGAACTCCCCCTATAACCGTATAGTTTCCCCACTACGGGCAGACTGTTGCACAGCATGGGCGACGGAAAGGGCATATAAACTCGATGTGGGTTCAATATAGAGGGGTTTGCCGTCGAGGAGGTGGTCTAAGACTTGTTGACTATCGGCATTAAATAAACCGCGACGACTGCCCAGTTGAATGGGGGTTTCTTCTTTATGACGAATTAAGCGGCCTCCTTCGGTGTCAAAAATTAATGTTCCTTCTGTCCCATAGACCTCGAAGGTGCGCCCTCCGTGGGTAAATTGTTCCCCTTTGCCGTAGGTGATGTCCGCGACTAACCCTTGGGAAAAGCGGAGTTGGGCGGTACACAGACAGGCGGTGTAGTAGTGGGGGGCCGGACTATCCCAAAAGCGGGCTTGGCCGCTGACGGCGGACACTTCGCCGAATAAATGGGTAAAGCGATGGATGCGGGATAAGGCTGCCGCAAAAGGAAAGCCAAAATAGTCGTAGTGATAGGTCCAGCGTCCTGCTACTGGGGTTTGGGGGGTGATGGTGGTGTAGCGGGCGTAGGTGACTTCGCCGATTTTGGGGAGATAGTCTCTGAGGGTTTGGTGGAGACTGCCGAGGATTTCTATATGTTCGACGTGGAGGAGTTTTTGTTGGCTTTGGGCAAATTGCAGGAGGGCGTTGCCTTCTGCGGAGTCGAGGGAGAGGGGATATTCGCAGAGGACGTGCTTTCCGGCTTCTAGGGCGGCTCGGGCAATTTTGCCATGATCTCGGTTAATGGTACAAATGACCACTAAGTCTAGGTCGGGGTTACGGACTAATTTTTCCCAGCTTTCCTCGGCTTGGGCGTTGTGTTGTTGGGCGAGGGTTTGGGTGGTGCTGGGGGTATGACCTGCGATCGCCAGCACTCGCGCTCTGGGATTCTCACTGAAGGCTTCAGCACGGCGTTGGGCGGCGTATCCCGTGCCAACAATGCCAATATTAACGGGGGCTTGCAAGGATTTCATGGGTTAAACTCACTTTTCGTGCTGGAGATGGGGGCTTTCTATTGTAGCTCAGAGTGTCTTTCGAGGGAATGGTTGAACTGGCTGTTCTTGATGCCTATTTATAGTATTTCTTTATATAAAATATATTTATTATAAGAATAAAGTAATTTTAGACGGTTTGCTGTCCTTCGCTAGGCAGAAAAACTCTGTACACAACGGTATTACAGAAACTACAAGGTGCATCTGAATGTGGGTTGATTTTCAGAAAGGCTCGATAAAGTTTTCTTATGTTAAAAAGAATTCATAATTTCATTACTAATGCGGACTAGACTTGTCGTTTTTTTCCCGTAGTATCAAAAGTGTGCCTTGCTCAGAACACTGTTCTGGAAAGCAGATTAAAGCATTTAACAAAGAGGAGACGCTTATGGCTAGTTATAAAGTTACGTTAAAGAATGATGCTGAAGGTCTGAACACCACTCTCGAAGTCCCTGATGATGAGTACATTCTTGACTATGCTGAGGAGCAAGGGATCGACCTTCCTTATTCCTGCCGGGCAGGGGCTTGCTCTACCTGTGCTGGTAAACTGGAATCTGGCAGCATTGACCAATCTGACCAATCCTTCTTAGATGATGATCAAATCGAAGCAGGTTATGTGTTAACTTGTGTCGCTTACCCGACTTCTGATTGCACCATCATTACTCACCAAGAAGAAGAACTCTACTAAGGTAATTGGTTAATTCATTGACGTTAATTAACAGGTGAATTGACGAGTAAGAGAGGTATCCTGTTCATAGGATACCTCTTGGCTTTGTGCTGAGTTACCTTGGGTTTTAACCCATAAGAACGGGTTAAGGGATTTAAAGAAGCTCGTAAGCGAGCTTAGTACGAAAAAAGCAACAACGAACCAAGCAAAAATAGCTGAATGCTTAAATCACTCAGCCACGATTATGAGTTGATGATTATGAATTGTTCATCGAACAAGAGACGGGACTGACGGGATTCGAACCCGCAACTTCTGCCGTGACAGGGCAGTGCTCTAACCAGTTGAACTACAGTCCCTTGTTTTGACGCAGTTACCATTATAATCACACCTATTTTTGAGTGTCAAGCAACTTGCGATTTTTTTTTGAAATAGGGCGTAAAGCGGGCAAGGGTGGGCGTTTGAAGCGATTGGTGTTGTGAATGGGGGTAGATCACGCGATCGCGCAACCCAACCCCCTAGAAACAGTCCGTATAGATGAAAAACAGCACATGATCCCAGACTCTAACTATCCGCGTGTCGTTCTAGTCGTTCTAAGGGAAGATCCCGGAACTTTAAGAGGAGAACCAGACTCAATAAATGTATAGACCAATGGGCTAAGGCAAACCCCCAGATCAAACAGACGACTGCAATGGCGGCGGTTAAAACCCGATAAACATCATGAGAAGACCGTTGATATAGGAACAGGTTTCCTAACGCAAAGACCAGAAGGAGGAGGGGGAAAATAGGGAGCATCATAAAATCACCTTTGATAATGGACTAGCTTGCTCATCACAAGCTCATCGGCGTGAGACAGGGGGAAAACTCCTTGAAAACAAACCCAGCGAGAACACCCTGTCAACGGCAAAGCACAGGAAGGGACTTCAGCAAAAGAGCCGCGGGACTCCCCCACCTCGGAACAGGTGGGGGAGGAAAGCGGGTGAGTCGATACCGCTTCTCCTGCGGAGACGCTGCGCGAACGATGCGGTTGAGACTCACAATCTCTTAGGCTACGCATAGACCATTTG
>NZ_JAQMSD010000052.1 GCF_028330525.1 Spirulina sp. CS-785/01 | reverse complement strand
TATCTACACGATAGGAAACGCTTCAGGAGACACTGCCTCTACTGTGGCTGGAGAAATCTTGTCACAGCAAGCGGAGTCGTTGAATGAAGAACCTCGCTGATTCTTAGGAATCCCTCGGCTCTGTCGAGGGAGGATGTCAATATCCAAGGTTTTGGACTTAATGGGGAGGGAGTTGGGAGTTGGGGGAGAACTAAGAACTATGGTTTATTGTTCAACCACCGAAACCCGATAGCCTACGGCTGTGCGGAGCAATCGCGCCCTTCCGATTTGGCACGGGATAACGCCATTTCAGCACTCTTGAGTAAGGCTTCCCAGGTCATACCATGATCGGGGAAGGTCGCTAACCCAACAGAAACTGTAATGCGGTCTAGGGATTGGTTTTGATGCTCAAAATTTAAATGTTTGACTCCTTCTCGTAACTGTTCGGCCCGGGCCCGGGCTTCATCTAGGGTGGTGTCTGGTAAAATTAAGGCTAATTCTTCTCCTCCATACCGGGCTGCAATATCGGTATTGTGGAGGGTTCGTTCTAAGAAACTGCCTAAATTCTTTAACACGACATCCCCGGCTTCATGACTAAAGGTGTGGTTAAAGTTGCGGAAATAGTCGATATCTAACAATAATACCCCTACAGAGCGATTTTGCCGGGCGGCGGTGTAGAGTTCCCGTTCTAAAATTTCTTCTAGGTAACGACGGTTGAATAACCCGGTTAACGCATCATGTACCCGGTCGGTTTTTAAATTTAATCGCAGTCGGATATTGTGTAGGGAAACTGCTAATTGTTCGGCGACGGTTTCGGCAAATTGTTGTTTGGTTTTCATCAACTGTCCCCGTTCTGGGGCGGTTAGATACAGTAACCCAAAGGTTTCTCCTTGGGCAATGAGGGGGATGCTGAAGGTTTCGGCGGGGAGGGGGTCCCGATGGATATGTTTGCTGAATAGTCGGGGGTGGGAGTCGTCCACCCAATGACTCCGGCCTCGACGGAGGGCCCAACTATCATCGGGGGAAAAGATGGTTTCGCTGTTGAAATGGTCGCCCCAGGTACAGAGGGCCTCGACGAGACTTCCTCCTTCGTGGAGGATGAAAACGCCCCCGGAACAGTCGGGAAAGAGGGGAGGAACGAGTTCTGCGATCGCGTTATAGGCATCTTCTAAACTTAAACTGGCCTGTAAATAGTCACTCAGTTCTCCCAGTTGTCCCATTTCCTGTTGGTGACTATCGAGGGCTAAGGTAGAATGTTCGAGTTGTTCTTTCAGTCGTCGCAGGGCTTCGGCCTGTTGACGGCGTTCGGTGATGTCTTCGACGATGTAGGAGAAACGGTCTTGGCCGGGGATGGGACTGACGGTGGCGGACAGCCATCGGAGGGGGGTGTCTAGGTCTTCGACTTCGGGTTCATAGGCGTATTCAAATTGAACGGGTGTTCCCAGTTTGAGGCTTTCTTGGCAATGACTGGTCCAGTAACGGCGGATGTCTTCGGGGACTCCCATTTCGCTGGCCAGTTGGTTATGCAGGGGAACGGCGGAGAGGCGGAAAAATTCGCTGGAGACGGCGTTGTCGGAGATGTGGCGAATGTCGTTATCGACCAATTCAATGACTCCCATCATTAAGGAGGTACTGTTATAGAAGCTGGTGAGGGTGGACTCGCTGTTGAGGAGGGCGTTTTGGGTGGTGATGCGATCGCTGATATCTTCGACAATGCCTAGGAAGTAATCGACTTCTCCCATGGCATTACGGACTACGGACCCGCAGAAGCTGACCCAGAGTTCTCCCCCGTCTTGGGTAAGATAGCGTTGTTCTACGGAGAGTTCTTTAATCTCCCCGTTCACCAGTTGCCGGAATTGCGCGATCGCATTTCCCAAGTCATCGGGGTGGGTAATATCCTGAAAGGTCTTTTGTTGCAGTTCCAGTTCACTATACCCCACCAGATCACTAAATTTGGGGTTCACTTTCAGAAACTGCCCGGCGGAGTCAGTTTGAATAATGCCAATTTCGGATTGATAGAAGAAGCTGCGAAAGCGTTTTTCGCTGTCTTGTAGAGACTCCTCGGCGTTGTTCCGTTCACTAATTTCGTGGAGGAGTTCTTCATTGAGGTTCATCAGTTGCGTGGTGCGTTCTTCAACCCGCAGTTCGAGTTCCTCGTTGCGTTTTTTCAGGGTGTCTTCGATGGCCTTGCGATCGCTAATTTCCCGGACAATGAGAGCATACTGTCGGGGGGGTTTCTCCCGTAAACGAGAGACGGCCATTTCAATGGGAAAGATGGTCCCGTCTTGTCGTTGTCCCATTAATTCCCGTTTGGCGGTGGTGAGGGGACTAGGGAGGGGTTTTTCGAGGGTCTCGTCTGGGCTTTTCTCCGGGGTTTTGCCGTCGGGATGGTCTTGGTTGCCATTTTGCTCATGACTGGGGGCTAATGTGCCAAAGAGGGCGGTTTCTAGTTCCCCTTGGGCAAAGGAGAGGAATAATACATCTAATGTCTTACCTACCACTTGTTTGGCGGAATAGCCAAAGAGTTCTTCAGCGGCCCCATTAAAGGTGTCAATGACGGCTTTATCGTCAATGGTGATAATGCCTTCTGCTGCTTTGCGGATAATGGCGCGGTTTTTTGCCTCACTTTCTTGGAGTTGGTGCAAAAAAGGGCGGCTCATTTGTAAATCAATCATAGCCCCTAAGATGCCCAGGACAATGGCAATGGCCATAGAAAAGCCAAAAACTTCTAAATAAGGGCTGCGAAAGGTCTCTAGGTCTCTTTTCGCCACCACCCCCCAGTTTGTCCCTTCTACAGGCTCATAGGCGGCAATGACGAACTTTCCTTGATGGTCTTGTACACTCGTTTGAACCCCCGATTGGCCTTCGAGAGCGAGACGGATGGGGAGGGTGGAGTTGGCTTGTTGCCAGGGGATGGGTTGGGGGGTTGAGTTGTCGGGTTGGTTGAGTAAGAAGACAATGCGATCGCCTTCTTTCCGCACAATCACCAATTGTCCCCCGTCCTGTTCTGGGGCGGCTTCGAGGACGGTTTTCAGGGTTTCTAGGGTTGGCTCAGGGGTTTGATCATCGGGGGTAAAGGCCGCGAGTAACCGAGCTTGGCGTTTGGCCGTTTCTGCCAGTCGTCGTTGGGTTTCTTGGAGCGCGTTTTCATAGAGCAAATAAATACTTGCTCCCGCGACAACTAACGACAAAATTGTCATATTCAAAATCAGCAGTCCAAGACGTTGGCGTTTTTTCATTTGACTCGATGTTACTCAGCGATGGGATGACCACAATCAATTTATTTAGCACAGATTACAAGATCGCGTCCTTCAGCCTTAGCACGATACAGGGCTGTATCGGCTGCACGGATCACCGCGTCTCTTGTCTCACCATGCTGGGGAAAACAAGCAACTCCCAAAGATAGGGTAATTGTACCGATTGTCTGACCCTGATGTTCGATTTTCACCTGTTTTATTCCTTGACGAATTTGTTCGGCGCGTTTGTGAGTATTGTCTAAGTTGGCCTCGGGCAAAATCAAGAGTAATTCTTCTCCGCCATAACGACAAGCAATATCAGAGCGACGAATGGTATTTTGCAGGAATTGACTGAGGTTTTGTAGGACGCGATCGCCGGCTTCGTGGCCGAAGGTATCATTAAACTGCTTAAAGTGATCCACATCAAGTAAGATGAAGCCTACGGGGTTTTGCCGACGTTGGGCCCGGTGCAGTTCTTTATCGAGGGTGTCTTCGAGATAGCGACGGTTATAGAGGCCGGTGAGGGGGTCCCGAATACTCAGGTTTTGCAAGCGATCGCGCAGTTTCAGGTTGGCTAAACCCAGGGCGATGGTTTTGGAGACGGTGCGCACCAATTCTTGGTTGGTGGAGGCTAAGGGATGATCGAGGTGAAAGATGCCCAGTTTCATCCCTTGCGCTTTGAGGGGGATACACCACCCTTGGGTTAAGTCGGGAGTCTCCGAGACTCCCCAGGTGGTGACGGGGTTGAGATGGTGATCTTGGCGAATGTAAATGCCACCCGCACTCTGGGGGAAGATTTTGGGGAGCAGTTGGGAGAGGGTTTGGTACGCATCGGAGAGGGAGTAACTGGCCAGCAGGTTTTCGCTGAGGGAGCGCAAGAGCATAATTTCTTGGTTACGCTGTTCTAATTCTTGCACCCAGTTTTGCAGTTCTTGATGGGTGTCTTTGAGAGCATTTTCGGCCTGTTCTCGTTCTTGGACTTCTTCTAGGGCGCGATCGCGCATTTGCCGATAAGCTAAACTCTGGTAGGTAATATCCGTGACATCTTGAATAGCGATCAGCGCATGATAGCGCGGTAAAATGTAGGGAATCGCCGTGACGGTCGTTTGCTGCACCCGCAATTTCCCATTGGCGAAGGGGATAGGGAGTAAATGTTTGTGCAGTTGAGAGGAAAAAATCGTCGGGGGCCCCCCCGCAAAAATTTGCTGGAAGCGGTGAGCATATTTCGGCTCTTTCAAGTGGGGATAGTGCTGGCCAACATCTTGGCCAACTATGTCTTGGCGGGGTTTCCCCGTCCAACTTTCCAAACAGACATTCCAAAACAACACCACAAAATCATCCCGTAACACCAAAAGTCCCAAAGGAATGCGGTCTAATAACGTATAGGTTTGATCAGAAATGAGGCAGCTATTATTCATGCGTCCTTGAGCGTCGCCAAAAAGCGGTTTAAAGAGCCGACTTTAAAAATTAGGATAATATCTCCTGTAATATGTAATTGTTCAATGCGAAAACGAGCTTGGGCTAAAATGACCGTACTGGCATAATCCGATGACGAGTTTAATAATTGGGTTACGGTTTGTTCCACATAGACAGGCATGGAATACTCCACGTGCTGCTCCAAGACATTACTCATGGTCCCCATGACTCCATTGAGGAGAATATTGCCAATTTCACTCAATGTCCCGATTTTCAGGGAATCTAGCTCAGAGATCTTGGCATCTTCTCCTGTTAACATCGTAACCAACTTAGCGGCACTATCTGTGGGAAAGATTAATTGGGCCACTCCTGCAAAATTCCCATGAAATTGCAGTCGCACCGAGGAAAGTAAATCGCTATTTAAGCGGGATTGGAGGATAGTTTGAGCTTCGTGGAGAGACAAGACAGACACTTCGGGGACTTGGAGATGAATGTGCGATCGCACCATTTCATTCAGCGTCCCGGCAGCTTGGCCAACTCCAATATTGACTAACTCTTGTAGAGCATCTCGTTGGGCGGGGGTGAGTTGAGGGGAATGGGTCATGCTATGCTTTGGGCAATACCTGCTGCAAAATCTCGTGGATTTGTTCGGGTTTGGGAGGTTTATTGAGGACTGCGATCGCGCCTAGAGCCAAACATTGCTGACGAGTCGTTTCTTGCACATCTGCGGTGACCACAAGCACCGGAATGGTCTTCCCCTGTTGCGCTAACCGGGCCAGCACCTCATATCCCGTCACTTCCGGCATTAATAAATCTAAAATCAGACAGTCGGGGGATTCCGTGGCTAAAATATCCAAACATTGTTTGCCATTCCCCACCTCTAAAATGTCGTAGCCTTCCTCCTGCAACATTCTACGGAGGACTGCCCGGGAAAAATTGGCATCTTCAGCAATTAAAATCTGTGTCACTCGTGTGTACTCGTTTTCTTGCCATACTTCATTATATCCTGCTCCGTACCAAGGAACAGCGTTCAGAAGGCAGAGGGCAGGGTTTACCACCTTTAAGCCTTCATCTCAGTTTAACGACCTGCCCACCCTACAGTTATCATAGGAAGAGGGAACAGGAGAATTAATCTTAACCATGACCCATGATCGCATAACCTATAGCCCATGACCCATTACCCATTGGTGACAAGTTAAAATCACCTGTCTTGTGTCAAATGTTTAGGAGCATCGGGAGATAGAGAAGCCTTGAAACTAGAACAGTTTAACCTTCCCTCTTCCCCATCTTCCCTATCTTCCCCATCTCTCTTAACAAGAGAATATCTCACTTTAACTTGTCACCATGACCCATTACCCATTATCCAAAAATGAAACGCAATCGGTAAAGAAAGAATAATTATGTTTGACGCTTTAGCAGAACGATTAGAAGACGCTTGGAAAAGCCTACGCGGACAAGATAAAATTAGTGAAAGTAACGTCAAAGACGCAGTAAAAGAAGTGCGTCGGGCATTATTAGCCGCCGATGTCAACTTACAGGTCGTCAAAGACTTTGTAAAAGAAGTTGAGAAACAAGCCCTCGGTGCAGATGTAATTTCTGGCGTTAACCCCTCCCAACAGTTTATCAAAATCGTTCACGATGAACTGGTGCAGATTATGGGGGAAAGTAACGTCCCTCTAGCTCACGCAGAGGAAAGCCCAACCGTCATTTTAATGGCCGGCTTACAGGGGACAGGGAAAACCACCGCCACGGCAAAATTAGCCCTGTATCTGCAAAAACAGGAACGCAGTTGTTTAATGGTAGCCACAGACGTTTATCGGCCAGCAGCCATTGACCAGTTAATTACATTAGGGGAACAGATTCAAATTCCCGTATTTGAAATGGGGTCCGATGCTGATCCCGTCGAAATTGCCCAAAAAGGAGTCGAGAAAGCCAAAGCAGAAGGCATAGACACCGTTATCATTGACACCGCCGGACGGTTACAAATTGATGCGGACATGATGGGAGAATTGGGACGCATCAAGGACACCGTTCACCCCCATGATACCTTATTAGTCGTGGATGCCATGACCGGGCAAGAAGCGGCTAATTTAACCCGCACCTTTCACGACGAGGTAGGCATTACTGGGGCTATTTTAACCAAATTAGATGGGGATAGTCGCGGTGGGGCCGCCTTATCGGTTCGTTGCGTCTCCGGCCAACCCATTAAATTTGTCGGGACCGGGGAAAAAGTGGAAGCCCTCCAACCCTTCTATCCCGATCGCATGGCCTCCCGTATTTTAAATATGGGGGATGTTCTCACCTTGGTAGAAAAAGCCCAAGAGGAGATTGATCTTGAAGATGCCACCCAAATGCAGGCCAAAATCATGGAGGCCCGCTTTGATTTTGATGATTTTATCAAACAAATGCGCTTATTAAAGCGGATGGGGTCTTTGGGGGGTGTAATGAAGATGATCCCCGGCATGGGCCAACTCAGTGGCGATATGTTGGAGAAGGGAGAAAGCCAACTGAAAGTTACTGAGGCCATGATTAATTCTATGACCAAAGAAGAACGGAAAAACCCAGATATCTTGGCCAAATCTCCCAGTCGCCGGGAACGAATTGCCAAGGGGTCAGGGCATAAAATCAAAGATGTCTCCAAGCTCATCTCTGATTTTACCCGGATGCGGAACATGATGAAACAGATGGGCATGGGCGGCGGAATGCCCAGTATGCCCGGCATGGGTGGCGGAATGCCCGGCATGGGCGGCGGAATGCCCGGCATGGGCGGTGGAATGCCACAACCCGGTTTTCGCGGTTATAACGGCGGCAAGAAGAAAAAAGGCGGCAGTAAGAAGAAGAAGAAAAAGAAAGGGTTTGGCAGTTTATAGGAGGTAAGAGAAACCCGGTTTCTAATTCTCTGAAATAGCCAAAGAAGCCGGGTTTCTTTCTAGAATAGGCGAGCGCATTAAAACGATTTTGAGAGCTTATAATTCGTAGTAAGCTCTTGAGAGCGTATTATTAATTATTATTAATTTTCTTACGGCGACGGGCTTGACGAAGCCGTAGAATTAAGGGAAAACTGATACCATAACTGATAATAGCGGCAATTAACCCCACAACCACACAACCACAGAATAACCGATAAATAAAATCTGCTCCTAATTCTAATAATTGCGCAGATCCCCAATCAATTTGCTCCGGTTTAACGTCTAAACTCCCTAACATCCAACTGCCGATCGCATAATTAAAAGCATAAATCGGCACATAAGTCAAGGGGTTACTCACCCAAGTTGCAATAGCCGCCGCAATTTTATTTCCTTGTAAAATCGTGGCCAACACTACCCCCATAATGGTTTGCAGGCCAAAGAGGGGGAAAAATCCTGCAAATGTTCCCGTAGCAATTCCTCGCGCGATCGCACGGGGATGGCCTTCCAATCGCAACAGACGATAATACCAATACTTGACTTGACGCATCCACCACGGATAGTTACGTCTGCGCACACGACGGGAAGGGGAGTGTATCTTCTGGGATGAAGAATTCAGCATTAGGTATGAGGAATGAACGATCTGTTATTAATTGTAGTCTGACCCTTCCCTAACTGAAAAATTTTGTTCTCATCCCTCCCCGTCATGTCCTAGTGTCATAGTCATCCCTTGGAATGGATGTTCTATTTTAATTAGGGGTTTCCAATTTTTGGCGCGGTAACGGATGAATTATCTCATTATTTCATATAGCATTTTCAAATGAGGAGTAAACCCCCATGGGGGCTTACTCTAATACTAAAACCCCCCTATATACCTGATTTTCTGTTCCCTATTCCCTTTGCCAAACCAGTCAGTTTACAACTCTGATAAAAACGCTATTTTACAGAACTTGATGTTAAGCTCTAAAGAGCTTACTACGAACGGGATAAAGTACATCTATTAACCCGTTTTAACGGGTTTTAGCTATTAGCCTTGGGTTTTAACCCAAGGCATATAAAGGTAGCTACTTTCCCTATTCCCTGTTCCCTATTCCCTATTCCCTATTCCCTATTCCCTATTCCCTGTTCCCTATTCCCTTTAATTATTTAAGATTGTCCTAATAACCGTTCTCGTAACTTCTTAATCCGGTCTCGATATTTAGCCGCCTCCTCAAACTCTAAATTCTTTGCGGCTTCCTTCATTTGTTCCTCTAATTGTTGAATGAAATCCGGGATTTGCTCCAACGGTAAATCCTCCTTAACCTCATAAATTTGCGCTAACTCTTGCCGATTTAAACGGCGGGAAATATCCAAAAATGCTAAAATTGAATTACTACTTTCTCGCTTCGTAATGGGTTGCGGAGTGATCTGGTGCGTTTGATTATACTCAAGCTGAATGGCTCGGCGACGTTCCGTTTCCTCAATTGCTCCAGCCATACTATCGGTTAAATGATCTGCGTATAAAATGGCCTGTCCCTGAACGTGACGGGCTGCGCGTCCCATCGTTTGAATTAACGACCGTTCCGCCCGCAGGAAACCTTCTTTATCCGCATCCATAATAGCCACTAACGAAACTTCCGGTAAATCTAACCCCTCCCGTAATAAATTGACCCCAATTAACACATCAAACTCCCCCTCTCGTAAACCCTGTAAAATCTCAATCCGTTCAATGGATTGAATCTCAGAATGGAGATAACGGACTAAAACACCTTGGTCTTGGAAATACTCCGTTAAATCTTCCGCCATCCGCTTAGTTAGCGTGGTAATTAATACCCGTTCTTTGCGTTCCACACGCTCCTTAATCTCCCCTAATAAATCATCCACCTGTCCCTCAGTGGGACGCACATGAATTTCGGGGTCAACCACTCCCGTCGGTCGGATAATTTGCTCAATCACTCGACCCTCGGATTGTTCAATCTCCCAATCTCCAGGAGTTGCTGAAACAAAGACACATTGATTCACTTTGTGCCAAAATTCTGTGGCTTTTAACGGTCGATTATCTGCTGCACTGGGGAGACGAAACCCGTGTTCAATCAGTGTCCGTTTCCTCGCTTGGTCGCCATTGTACATTCCCCGAATTTGCGGGACGGTGACGTGGGACTCATCCACGATGAGTAACCAGTCTTCGGGGAAGTAGTCCACAAGGCATTCTGGGGGGTCTCCTGCGTTGCGGCCTGCGAGGTGACGGGAATAGTTTTCTACCCCGTTACAGTAGCCGACTTCTTGCAAGAGTTCTAAGTCGTAGCGGGTGCGCTGTTCGAGTCGTTGTGCTTCGAGGAGTTTTTCTGCGCTGCGGAGTTGGTCGAGACGGTGTTCGAGTTCCTCTTTAATGGCTTTACAAGCGGTTTCTAGTTGGTCTTTGGGGGTGACAAAGTGCCTGGCCGGGTAGAGGTTTACTCCGGAGAGACTTTGTAAAATTTCTCCGGTTACGGGGTCTAAATAGCGAATGGCATCAATTTCATCGCCAAAGAATTCGATGCGAATAATGCGGTCTTCGTAAGCGGGGACAATTTCGAGGACATCTCCTTTCAGTCGGAAGTTACCGCGAGTGAGTTCGGTGTCGTTGCGGTTATATTGGACGGATACGAGGTCGCGGAGGAGTTGTCGTTGGTTGATTTCTTCTCCCATACGGAGAGGAATGGCGGCGTTAAAGTATTCTGAGGGCATCCCTAACCCGTAGATGCAGCTAATGGAAGCAACGACGATCACATCTTGGCGTTCAAAGAGCGATCGCGTGGCCGAATGCCGCAGCATATCAATTTCTTCGTTAATGGAGGCACTTTTCTCAATGTAGGTGTCACTAACGGGGATATAGGCTTCAGGTTGGTAATAGTCGTAGTAGCTAATAAAGTATTCAACGGCATTATTGGGGAAAAATTGCCGGAGTTCGTTACAAAGTTGGGCGGCGAGGGTTTTATTATGGGCAAGGACGAGGGTGGGTTTGCCGATGTTGGCGACGACGCTGGCCATGGTGAAGGTTTTCCCGGTTCCGGTGGCCCCTAGGAGGGTTTGCATCCGGTGTCCGGTTTGGAGAGACTCGGTAAGTTGCGCGATCGCACGAGGTTGGTCTCCTGTAGGTTGAAACGGGGCATTGAGTTGGAAAGGCATTGGTAATGGGTAATGGATAATTAATTGGTTCTTAGTTCTTGTTTCTTGGTTCTTTATTCTCCCCCATCTCCCCCATCTTCCCTTTGTGTCCTTTGTGTCTTTGTGGTTCAACCGTCAACTATCAACTATCAACTATCAACTATCAACTCCCCCATCTCCAGACACCCAATACCCGACTCCCGACTCCCCACTCTCGACTTACCACTATATTTACCTATTTTGCAAATTATGGATTTTTATAGACGAAAGGCCAAGATAGATGTAATTTTATGGTTGAATATAACATTAAACCTTAAAACAAGGTTAAAATACAAGGGAATCAACCTTTAAAGTTGTGAGGCGATCCAAGTTTTTCATAAAAACCATTAAAACCGTTGACAAAAATGCTATGAGTAACAACAGTATTGCAGAGGGCAAGGAGACTACCCAAGAGAATGGCCAAGAGACGGCCAAAGCCTCTGCCCCAGAGAATGCTAAAGATACCGCTAAAAATACTGCTAAAGAAAAGAATACACCTGTAAAAGAGGAAAAAACTGTGGCTGTAACTAAATCGAAGGAACAAGAACAAAAAACCCAAGAGGGAGGACTTCAGATTTATCAAGGGAATTACCGTTTACCCCAAAATCGTCCCGTTGAATCTAGTCATCTCAAAGTGATCAGCACTTACGATTCCATGGGGATGCGTCCTGTAACCAGCAGTAACCTAGACATTACCCATAGTATTGTCTTGTCGGGGAATCGGCCTGTCACCAAAGGCACTTTGGCCATTAGCGAAGAATACTCGGTGATGGGGAATCGTCCCGTTGCGTCTAACGAAATTGAAGATATGGCCACTTTAATCGGTTATTTAGATTAATTTTGGTCATCTTCAACCTATAGAAGGGTTGTAGAACGATCGCAGTGTATCTAGTTTTCTCTAGAGAATTGCGATCGTTTTGTCGTGGGGGAGGGAGTTTGCTTAACTAGAAAAGACACGCAACCGTCAACAAACCACCCCCCATGACCCAAAAACAACCCCCCCCACTCAGTTGGCCAATCTGGATATTGGCCGCAGGCCGTCTCTTATCTCAAATTGGGACAGGGTTCACCCTCTTTTATGCCCCCATTTTCTTCGTCAACCAAGTGGGGTTTTCGGCCACTGCGGTAGGAATTGCCCTGGGGAGTCAGTCGGTTTCGGGAGTCTTGGGCCGCTTTCTGGGGGGGATGTTTGTGGACTCTCCCCAGTGGGGAAGACGTAAAACCCTGTTACTTTCGGCGGCCATTTCAGCGTTAGCAGATGTGTTTTTGGCGGCCACCTATAACTATCCTACGCTGTTGATCGGCAATCTGTTGATGGGGTTGGGGATTGGTTTTTATTGGCCGGCCACCGAGGCCGCAGTGGCCGACTTAACCACCAGGGAACAACGGAATGAAGCCTATGCTATCACTCGTTTAGCGGATACCGTAGGATTAGGCTTAGGGACGGTGATTGGGGGGACTTTAATTACCTTTGCGGGGAATTATCGTCTCTTGTTTATTCTCGATGGAGTCTCGTTTGTGGTCTTTTTCGGGATTATCTATTTTGCCATTCAAGAAACCTATAACTTTGCGGCCCAGTCGGAGACGATGACCCAAGGTTGGCAAAAGGCATTCCGCGATCGCGCTTTAATGGTTTATGTGGCGGTCAATATTCTATTTACCACTTACATTTCCCAAACCCAAAGCACCTTACCCCTGTATTTTAGTAACTTTGCCAATCCCCCAGAGGGTGAGGGGTTTGCGGCCCAGACGATTAGTATTTTAATTGCCTTTCACATTGTGTTTGCTGCGATATGCCAGTTACCCTTAGCCCGTTTCCTGAACCGTTTTAGTCGGCCCCATGCCTTGATTTTCTCCCAGTTACTCTGGGGGGTGGGATTTTTGGGGATTGGTTTGACGGGACAAATTAGAAGTGGGACGATTATTGCTGCGATCGCCGCCTTAATTTTCCTCTCTCTCGGTATGATCGCTTATACCCCCTCAGCGTCCTCTCTCGTCGCCGATTTAGCCCCAGAATCCCTACGAGGGGTATATTTGTCGATTAATTCCCAATGTTGGGCGATCGGCTATTTTATCGGGCCGATGTTTGGTGGTTGGGCAATGGATCAGAGTCCTCCAGTGGCCCACGGGTTTTGGGTTATCTTGGCGATTTCTACGGCAGTCGGGACGGGTATTTTGCTCTATTTACAACGTTTGATGAGAGTTGAGAGTTGACGGTTGAACCACAAAGACACAAAGGACACAAAGGGGAGATGGGGGAGATGGGGGAGAACAAAGAACCCAGAACAAACAACATTACTGTTTACTGTTCCCAGTTCCGGTGTTCCCTGTTCCCTTTTTCACAAAGAACAAACAACCAAACAACAAACTACAATAAAATTTGTTTAAGAGTGAAGTAGTGAACGACGTATGGCAGATCAAGCAAAAATTCCTGTAGTTGTCAATGGGGCAGCCGGGAAAATGGGTCGAGAAGTAGTGAAGGCCGTGTCCCAAGCGGAAGATATGGAACTGGTGGGGGCGGTTGATCGTAACCCCAATGTAGTTGGGGAAGATGTGGGGATTATTGCTGGGTGTGGAGAGTTAGAAGTTCCCCTCCTCAATGACTTACAAAGCGTTTTAGTCTTGGCCACACAACAAGAAATTCAAGGGGTGATGGTGGACTTTACTCACCCTAATAGTGTCTATGAAAATGTGCGGAGTGCGATCGCTTATGGAGTGCGGCCTGTTATTGGCACAACTGGACTGACGGATGACCAACTCAAGGACTTAACCGAGTTTGCGGAAAAAGCCAGCACAGGGGCGTTAGTTGTGCCGAATTTCTCCATTGGGATGGTACTCTTGCAACAAGCGGCCCTACAAGCGGCTCAATATTTCGAGAATGTGGAAATTATTGAACTCCATCATAACCAAAAAGCAGACGCGCCTAGTGGGACGGCGATTAAAACCGCGCAAATGTTGGCCGAACTAGGCAAAACCTATAATCCTCCCCAAGTGGAAGAAAAGGAACATTTAGCGGGTGCGCGGGGCAGTGTGAGTGAGGAGAATATTAATATTCACAGTGTCCGTTTACCGGGGTTACTGGCTCATCAGGAGGTGTTGTTTGGCGCACCAGGGCAGCTTTATACCCTCCGCCATGATACCAGCGATCGCGCCAGTTTTATGCCAGGAGTCCTCTTGGCCGTTCGCAAAGTCACAGAATTAAGAACTCTCATTTATGGGTTAGAAAAAATCCTGTAACACTCATGCTCATTCCTCTCACCCGTAGTAAATTTGAACAACTTGTCCCTCCCATCGCCACTGGAGAGCAGTATAAAGCGGTTTGGGGATCGTGGCGTGATTTTCTAGGCCGAATCCTCATTTCCTTGGTGGGAGTGGTTATTTTACTATTACTCAGTTTCTTGGTGGATGGCGCAGGGGAAGGACTGATCCTCTTTTTAGAGATTATTGTGGGCTTATACTGGTTTTGGTCGCCCGTCTTTATTGCCAGCGTCAGAAACGGCAAATATCGCCGCTTTAAATATAGTGGGTTTTGGCGTGGGCGGGTGTTTGATGTGTTTATTTCCGATGATATTATCGGGGAACAAGAGAGTGTGAACCAACAGGGAGAGTTAGTGATCGTGGAAAACCGGGAGCGACGCATTAATATAGAATTGGGCGATCGCACCGGATTCCGAACCATCATCAAAGCCCCCTTACAGCGCGTTCACAAGCTCTTAAACCCCGGTCAGGCAGCCGAATGCCTTGTTTTCTCTAACCGCGCTGATTTAAGCGAAATTCAAGAACTCAGCGATATTTACATCCCCAGTCAAAACCTCTGGGTGGGAGAATATCCTTGTGTACGACGGGACTTTTTTCAGGCCATGAGTGAAGATATTGCCCGTCGTCATTCCTCCCGCAAAGCAGCAAGACAACGGCCTCGTCGGAATGCTTGAGGATGGGGAGATGGGGAGGATAAATTAATTAATTATCCATTATTTACCCATCAAGCCAGAAACCGGGTTTCTATCCAGATTGGTCATATATTGCACAAATATTACACAGAAACCCGGTTTCTCCCCCCATCACCCCAGAAACCGGGTTTCTATCCAGATTGGTCATATATTGCACAAATATTACACAGAAACCCGGTTTCTCCCCCCCATCACCAATCACCCATTACCCATTCTAAAACTGATCCTTCTTCCCACGTAACCGGGCAAAACTTTGCACCTCATCCTTTGTTTTCATTTCCTGCTTTAATTCTGGAGTATCCCAACGTAAAAAAGGATTAGTTTGTTTTTCTAACCCGATAAACGAGGGAATAGTTGCTTCATTGCGACTTCTGGCCGACTTCACCTGTTGAAACCGGGTTTGTAAATTGTGGTTATTCGTATCTACCGTCAACGCAAACTTGAGATTCTTTTCCGTGTATTCGTGGGCGCACCAGATTCTTGTATGATCAGGGAGTTGGCGGAGTTTGCTTAGTGAACTGACCATTTGGGCTGGAGTGCCTTCAAACAAACGTCCACATCCCCCCGCAAACAAAGTATCCCCACAGAATAAATCATTAGGCTCGTCAGCAGATACCGTGGGAAAATAATAGGCAATGTGGGCGCGAGTGTGACCGGGGACAAAAAACACTTCTGCTTCTCTCCCGGCAAATTCTACCTTGTCTCCTTCGTTGAGATATACCTGTTGCCCTGGAATTCTCCCTTGGTCTTCCGTTCCTCCATACACACACGCATTGGGGAAATGTCGCAGCAATTCTTCGTTTCCCCCTACATGATCAAAATGATGATGGGTGTTGAAAATTGCCACTAACTCTGCATTTAGGGCCTTGAGTTGCTTTAAGACGGGTTTCGCTTGGGCTGGATCAACGACTGCCGCCGTATTACTCTGAGGATCGTGGATTAGGAAAATATAATTGTCAGATAGGGCGGGAATGCGGTAAATTTCCATTGATTTTGTTCTCCTTTTAGGTTTATTTGGGCAAGCATGGCAACTACTTCGACAACTCCCGACAATGAAACTCTGAATGCACAGATCGATCGCATTTTGCAAAGCAAGCAAGTCTCTCGCCAAGAGTATTTTCAGCTTGTCACCCTCTTTCTTTCTGATTTTGCCGTGACTCCTGAAGATCGCCAAAATATTAACCGCATTTTTGACGAGTTACAAGTGGGCAAAATTCGCTTTACGTAGGGGAAAGAAGGCGATATCCTGATGAGTCTGATGTTAATACTCAAGTATTCTCTTGTTCCCTGTTTTTGTCCCTGTAACGTTTCTTGGCATCACTGATCACTGATTTTTTGCGAAAGGGCATCTATCTTTCTATGCTAGACATATTTGCATCTTCTGTGTCTCTCCTACCATATCCGACGGGGATGTTTCAGGTGGCCGCTGAACCGCCTAGGGAGGGGGTTTATCTCTCGTTGGTGATTCCGACTTATAATGAGCGGGAGAATTTGGCCCAGTTACTCCAGCAACTGGTGACGTTGCTAGAGGGGGTACTTCCGCAACAGTATGAGGTGATTGTTGTTGATGATGATAGCCCCGATCGCACTTGGATGTTAGCGTTAGAGTTAGCCTCGGTTTATCCGAGTTTGCGGGTGATACGACGACGGGGGGAGCGGGGGTTGGCCAGGGCAGTGGTGCGGGGGTGGCAGGTGGCCCGAGGGGAGGTGTTAGGGGTGATGGATGGGGATTTACAACACCCTCCGGAGATTATAGGCCAATTACTGGCTGTGATGGAGAAGGGGGTTGATTTAGCGATCGCTAGTCGCTATAGTCGCGGGGGTGGGGTGGAAAATTGGTCTTGGTTGCGACGGGTTTTATCCCGTGGGGCCTGTTGGTTGGGGGTTTTATTCTTGCCGACGGTTTTACGGCAAGTGTCTGATCCCCTCAGTGGCTGTTTTTTGGTGAAACGGAAGACTATCGCACGTCGTCCTTTAAATCCTGTTGGCTATAAAATTCTCTTGGAAGTGTTAGGCCGGGGAATCATTGACCATATTCAAGAAGTGGGTTATACGTTCCAGAGTCGGACTCATGGCCGGAGTAAGGTAACGTGGCGACAATATCTGGATTATTTACTGCATTTAGGCCGACTGATGTGGACTCGACACCGTTACCGGAAAATAAGTCGAAAATGGGCTAAAAAATGGCAGCGATCGCAATTTTAATCCATTAACAATCGAGTAATTAGTAGGTTGGGTGAAGCGTAGCGCAACCCAACATCCCCAAATGTAAACATTCAGATATTCTTTATCCGTTCGTAGCAAACCCTAAACAAGCATCTTTCACCCCTAACAGTGTAACAGCTAAATTGATAAATATTTAATTTCTAATTATTCTATCAACCCGTTTTAACGGGTTTTAGCTATTAGCCTTGGGTTTTAACCCAAGGCATATTAAGGTAACTTCGTTACACCCCAACCTACACTATCACGTTTTAACCCAAGGCATATTCAGGTAACTTCGTTACACCCCACCTACACTATCACGTTTTAACCCAAGGCATATTCAGGTAACTTCGTTACACCCAGCCCTGTCAAGGTGGGTAACGAGATATGGCGGTTTGGAGTCGCCCTCACCCCCCAACCCCCTCTCCCAACCTTGGGAGAGGGGGAGAAAATGTCTCTCACAAGTGTCTGAAACAACGGTGTCTCGT
>NZ_JAQMSD010000051.1 GCF_028330525.1 Spirulina sp. CS-785/01 | reverse complement strand
CCCTCGACCATAACTAGAATAGTCAGCCCGGTCTAACCCCTCGGCAGCCCCAACGGTGATAATATTGTCAAACTCCTGAGAAGCCTGTCCTAATGCAGACATCACTCCCCCATCATTCCCTGCCGCCGCGACAATTAACACCCCATTTTGTCGCGCATATTCAATGGCTTCTCGTTCGGTGGGGGTAAACTCATAACGAGTGGTGACATTCCCTTCACTATCCATTTGAGTTAAATCTAAACTCAAATTCATCACCGCATTGGGTTGGCCAGACTCCTGCGCGGTATCCACAAACTCCACTAAAGACTCTGCCCAGTTGCCTGAACCCACGGCACGACCGACCCATAAGGGGGCATCGTCATTTACACCATCAATGCCAATATTATTATCTCGCTCTGCACCAATAATGCCTAAGATATGAGTTCCGTGTTCGTTCCCTTCTCCGGACTCTAATAAGGGGTTATCATCTCCGTCTATCCAGTCTTTCCCTAATGTAATTTTGTCGTAGTCTAAGTCAGGATTATTGCTGCTAACTCCTGTATCAAGGACTCCCACTAAAGGTTGGTTTTCTGGAGGAAAAGTCTCAAGTTCCGGTTCAGGTTCAGGTTCAATGACTTGGGACTTTGCGTATTCTACCAACTCTTGACCCAATTCCCCGTCGCGCCAGTCGTCCTCGGCCTCCATCATTCCCTGTTCAATAAATTCATCTATGGTGGGGGCATCTCCTGTCCCCCCTTGGATTTGGAAGATTAAATCATTGTAGTCTTGGTCATACCAGCTATGGCCGGCTTGTACGTCCTCCATCACGAAAGTGTTGCCGTCTCCTGTAACATCGGCAATTTGTCCGAAATGGAGGGTATCATCAGGGTTGGCTGTGCCTAGGGAGAATAAGGGGGCTTTTGTCCCACTTACAGCCGGGTTTTCAACCACCTGTTCGACTGTGCCATCGGGGACTAACATTACGCCAAATTTGTCTCCTGGACGCATAGAGACGGTTTTTACTCCTTGGTATTCTCCAGAGTTCCAATTTTTGCTTTCGCCTAAACTACCTTCAAATTTAGCCCCCTCAGTTCTGTCGCTAATGACAATATGACCGAGTTCGGAGTCACTGGCCGCACGAATGGCGGCTTCTTGGACAAATTCTTCTGAAGCGGGTTCAAATTGGTCCATCCCTTCTAAACTGAAGAGGGCCACTTCTCCTTTAAATTTCCCACCATCAAAGAGAAAGTCGATGCCCACTTCTCCCGTTTCTCCCACGGTGAAGACTCCGGCATTATAGTCGTCTGCAAAGGAGTTGGCGAGGGGGATAAATTCTAGGTCGTCGTTGGAGTCTAGGGTTGTTGTGTTGCTTAACGAGGGGTCATTCACCGAAGTCGGGTCAACGTCTGGGGAAGCATCGGCAGCATCTACGCTGGTGGGGTCATCGAGATCAAATAATCCACTCGGAGTGAGGATAGGTTCGAGAATGAAGGATTGGATTTGATTTTGCTTTTGGGAGTTGCGTTTTTTGCCGAACATGGTGAGATGTCCCTTGAACAACGATGGTGGGTGATAAGAGGGAGTGGATTATCCTTCTCATTTAGTTCTCTTGGGGGAACTGGATTTTTTATGCAGGAGAATGGGAATTTTTACAAAACTACACATTCTCGGTGAGGATGGATAGGGATAAGGATTTTTTCCTAATCTCAAAGTAATACAGCTTTCCGATGTTGAGGATGAAGATTATGTAGCGTTTTGGCTAAAATTCTGTGAAGATTAGATGAAGTTGTGGGGAAAGGGTTGACAAAATCAAGCACGTAGTATCCAGTTTTTGGTTAAGTTGGAGTTGCCAGTGTTGATAGAGTTGTCTAATTTTTAGCCCCGAAAGCATGAAGGGCGATCGCTCACAGCCAATCAGCGATCGCGCTACTGAAATCAGATGGCTATAGCAAGAGTACATGATTCGTCCAAATAATTCGGCTAAATTCCCATTCCGTAAGGGGTCTTTTCCCCTTTTATGCGTTTTCCGATTTTTCCGTTTGTTCTTGAGTCCTGACACTCCTTCTTGGTTATATTGAGCGAGAACTTTATGGGCATATTGATAGCTGACTCCTACTGCGATCGCCGTATTTTTTACAGTCCACCCCAAGGCAATTTTCCAAAGTATCTGCCATCGCCTTTTTTCTACTGGCTCATCTGTTTTTTGGTATTTTTCTCGGATAGCATCTAAACTTAAATGAGGGGCTAAGTAGGCTTTTCTCGGTATAAAACTGATTCTCCTGATTATTCTTAGGGTATTTTACTACTAAATTAACCGAATTCCGTATTAACCCGTTTTTAACGGGTTTAAACTCTTAGCCTTGGGTTGAAACCCAAGGTGTATTTTTACTATTCAACCTTTTCTTGTTCCGTTACTACTGAACCATCAACCCCTAACCGTAACCGTAATTGCAGGGAATTAGACGAGAGGGGAGAGACAAATGGTTGTCCTAATAAAGGCATCCCAGTTTGGTCTAAATAGGTTTTGGCAGCCTCATTTAAAGGGGTAATGCGTTCTAATTCTCCCTGTTGATTTAACTGTAAACGGTAGTCTAAAGGCTGTTCTAAAGGGGCGGGGGGTTGCCATTGTTGTTGAAAATAACGCTGGACTTCCGCTACTTGGGGGGCAGAGGGACGACGGGTGATAGACTCGCTCTCTTGGGCTTCAGAAAGGGAGGCCGGGGGGACGGTGGCCACGGGAGAACGGGTGATGGACTCCTGTT
>NZ_JAQMSD010000050.1 GCF_028330525.1 Spirulina sp. CS-785/01 | reverse complement strand
GGAGCTAAAAGAAGTCGGTGAAAAGCTTTAAGACAAAGCTAAAACTTAATAACAAGCAACGGACTATAATGGCTAAACACGCTGGTGTGGCTCGTCATGCTTGGAATTGGGGATTGGCTACTTGTCAAGAGATATACGAGTCAGGAGGCAAACGTCCTACTGCTATTGATTTACACAAAAAGTTGGTCGCAGAAGTGAAATCAGCTAACCCTTGGTATTATGAAGTCTCCAAATGTGCTCCTCAAGAAGCCTTACGTAATCTAGACAAGGCGTTCAAGCGCGTTTGGAAAGTTAAAGGAACAGGTTTTCCTAAATTCAAGAAAAAGAATGTTAATGATAGTTTCTACCTCGAAGGCAGTATTAGAATCTCTGGCGACTGGATTAAACTCCCCAAAATTGGGTGGGTAAGAAGTCATGAGGAGTTGCCACCTGTTGAGCCGAAAAACGTAACCATCAGTAAGCGTGCTGGTGATTGGCACATCTCCTTTAAGATTGATGTAACTCCTGAAGGAACTTCCAAAACTAGAGACCGTATTGGTGTTGATATCGGGATTAATACCTTAGCAACAATGAGCGATGGAACAACTCACCCGAACCCTAAAGCCTACCGTCGCGCCAAAAGAAAGCTAGCCAAGCTCCAAAAAGAATTATCTCGTCGTCAAAAAGGTGGTAAAAATCGTGAGAAAACTAAACTCAAACTAGCTAAAGCACACAAGCGCATCGCTGATGTTCGAGCAGATAGCCTGCACAAGTTAACGACCTACTTAGCCAAGAACCACGGTGAAGTGAGAATCGAAAACTTAAATGTATCTGGAATGCTCAAAAATCATAAATTGGCGGGTGCGATTGCGGACGGCGGTTTCTATGAGTTTCGTCGCCAACTCGAATACAAGTGCGATTGGTATGGCAGTAAATTGACGCTAATTGACCAATGGTATCCAAGTTCGCAAATTTGTTCCAATTGTGGACATCAACAAAAGATGCCATTAAGTAAGCGAACCTATGAGTGTCCTAATTGTGGCATATCAATTGACCGCGACTTAAATGCGTCGATTAATTTGGAATGTGCGGAGAGCTTCGACCGTGCAAGCCTAGTGGTGGATAGGTCTCAAAAGATCCAAGCTAGGAAGTAAACATCAAATTATTAAGTTTGAGTAAGTTTTATAGAGCGGAAAACTAAGTCAAGCTATACCAAGGTCAAGTCTTGTTATATATTGTCAGGTAAAAGTTGTATTAGGAGTTAACTCTACACAACTATGCTCTCCCCTGCCCTTCAAGCTAAACTAAAAACTCCACTTAATATTGGCTCTGTGACGGTGAATAGTCGCGTGTTACAGTCTCCCTTGTCGGGGGTGACGGATTTGGTGTTTCGTCGGTTGGTGCGTCGCTATGCCCCCCAGTCTATGCTTTATACGGAAATGGTGAATGCGAAGGAAATTCATCATTTACAGGAACTTCCTAGGGTGATGGCGGTTGATCCCCAGGAACATCCGATTAGTATTCAATTGTTTGATTGTCGGCCTGATTTTATGGCGGAGGCGGCCCGGAAAGCGGTGGCGGAAGGGGCGGATACGGTGGATATTAATATGGGGTGTCCGGTGAATAAAATTACCCGTAAAGGGGGGGGATCATCGTTGCTGCGTCAACCGGAGGTGGCTGAGGAGATTGTACGGACGGTGGTGGATGCGGTGGATGTTCCGGTGACGGTGAAAACTCGTATTGGTTGGAGTGATGAGGAGATTACGATTCTTGATTTTGCCCGACGGATGGAGGGGGCAGGGGCGCAGATGTTGACGTTGCACGGACGGACGAGGGCGCAAGGGTATAATGGGGCGGCCCAGTGGGAGTGGATTGGCCGGGTGAAGGAGGTTTTATCTGTTCCGGTGATTGCCAATGGGGATATTGTGTCGGTGGAGGCGGCGGTGCGGTGTTTGCAGTTGACGGGGGCTGATGGGGTGATGTGTGCGCGAGGAACGTTGGGGTATCCTTTTTTGGTGGGGCAAATTGACCATTTTTTGCGGACGGGGGAGGGGTTGCCTGAGCCGTCGGTGGGGGAACGGTTAGACTGTGCTAAGGAGCATTTACGGGGGTTGTGGGAGTATAAGGGGAAACGGGGGTTGTATCAGTCTCGGAAGCATATGGCTTGGTACACGAAGGGGTTTAAGGGGGCGAAGGAGTTGCGCGATCGCTTGTCTCGTTTAGAGAGTGTGGAAGAAGGCTGTCGGTTACTTGATGAGGCCATTGCCGCGTCTCAGACCCCTCCCACCCCCTCTTTATCGGAGAAGGAACGAGAGTTAGAATTGATAGCCAATGCCTAATAACCAGCCTAATTCGGCTTCATCGTTTAAAAAGCCTAAATTGACGGAGGAATTTAAGACGATTTTATCGGTTAAGCGGTAGTCCACGCCTCCCGATAGCATGGGGCCGATATTGTTGGTGGCGATTTCTTCTTCGTCGTCTTCGGTGGTGAAAATGACTCCCCCCCCGATGAAGGGATATAAGGTGGCCGCTTCAAAGGGATCAGGGCCTTTGATGGCAAAGTCGTAGGTGACGGGGACTAAGATGGTGGCACTATCCCCGAATAAAATGGCAGGCCGTAGGGAGAAGGTGGAGGATAGCCCAATTTTACTATTGACCATGAAGGCAGTGTCGGCGAGATCGCTGCCGTTATCGGAGAATCCTAAGTTTACGCCGCCTCCAATATAACTCCAAGGTTGATTGGGGGAGAAAATACGGGGGCGGCGGGGTCTTTGACTTAATGGGGTGAGGTTGCCTTCGGTGACGCTGGTGGCCCAGTCTTCGGCGGTGACTTGAGGCCCGTCTGGGGTGGCTTTTTTCTCTAACCCGTCGGGAAAGGTGGGACTCTCCGGGGTTTGGCTGTTTCCTGCTCCGGCCAGTGCTAAACTGGCGATGGTGGTGAATAGCGCGATCGCGCTTAGTTTAAACATCATGAAAACTCCTCACATCAAAAAATACAATACAAGCTAAAACCAATAAGGTCGTCCTTTCCAAAATACCCCAAGCAGCACACCCATAAATCCCGCATGGGAGAGTTGAATTAATTGTATCGGTAAGGGGAGGCTAGTTTTCAACAAGAGTCCGCCGAGCAAACAGAGGACTAGGGCCCATAAACTCCCGGTATTCAGGGGGATGCGTTGGGGGGCTATCTCACAAAGAAAAACGGCTAAAACCCCAAAGCCAAAGGTGGCCGCAAAGGGGAGTAAGAGGCTGAGGGGAGAAGAAAAGAAGGGGTTTAATATTGCCCCAACGCCAGGAACATATAACCAGAGGGCCACTAACAGGATTTCTAGGAGAAGGGCTACTAAAGTATCAATCCCTGCCACTTGTAGCAGGGGCAACCAAGGTTGTTGTTTGAAAGCCGACCAAGGATCACGCATTATGGCTCACTCAAGCTAATCCCAATACCCCAATGATGACATATCGCCCAGAAAATTTTGTGCGTTTTCCGTGGAGTTGAATCTCGGCCACTTGACGGTCTTTCCGTTGTCCTTGGAAGTGACAAGCGAGGGTGGAGTGAGTGCCTTGGAAGCATTGTTGTAGGGTTTCGGCCATGCGGTGATAGTCTTTGGTGGCAACTAATTTGAGGATGGACTCTAAGGCCACTAATTCCCCAAATTCATAGCCAAAAATATCAGCGACTTGGGTGTTGGCGTAGAGAAATTTCCCTTTATCGCCGATAATATAAATGCCGATTTGGCTCAGGTCGGGGGGAAGGACTGAGGTTGCGGTGGCGGAAGTTTGGGGGGTTGTAGCACTTTGGATGTTTTCGAGTTGCTCCTGTTGATCCCGTTCGATCATGTATAACCGCGCATTGTCGAGGGCTAAGGCCATTTGCGTGGCACACATTTTCATTAATTCGGCGGTGGTTGCGGTGAAGTGGTTGGGTTGGGGGTGGGTGAGGGTGAGGATGCCTAGGAGGACTTTGCCTCGTAAAATGGGGACACAGAGGGCAGAGCCGACGGAATAGGGTTGGTCGGGTAATGTCACCCAACGGTCATCTTGACGGGTGTCTTGGATGAGGCCCACTTGTCGCTGACGGACGACCCATCCGGCTAATCCTTGATCGAGGACTGTTCCAATTAAATCATCTCGTTGTTCACGGATGGTCGCCCCTCGGGCCAGGACACTTTCGGTTACTTTGCCTTCTCCATCGAGGAGAAAGAGACTACTTTCGGTGGCATCGGTGAGTTGGACGGAGACTTTGCTGGTTTGGAGGAGCATGGAGCGTAACATGAGGCGGCCTGTGGCGGCCCGGCCCATGGAAACGAGCGATCGCACTAATTCATCCTGAGCATCAAAGGCTATTTTAACTTGCCGGAGATGCTTGACTTCTCGATGGAGTTTTTGTAGATGTTGGATGAGTTCTTCTTTGGATAAATCCGCTAAGTTGCGATCGCTCATCTTGCCCCGTCCTTTTTTTGGTAGTGTTAACGATACTTAAAGTACCCTAGCCTACAAGAGAATCTTAACAGTCCTAGAGTAGCAGAAAGCCCGTTCAGGCTGACGACCAACACGAACTAGGCACTGGAATCAAATTACAAATTACGTTGATACTCTTCGAGTAAGTCCATCAAGTCCACTTGACAGTGCATAGGAATTAATTCCGCTAAAGGGAGTTCTCGTTTCCCGCCGCCAATTTTGACGGCAATCTCTTGTAAAATTTGCATCACATTATCTTCGTTCAGTTGGTTATCTTCGAGCAAGGGATAGACTCGTTGTGCAACCACGGTATGGAGTTGGGCATCGCTGAGATAGAGATGCCATTTGGCGATGTCCATATAGACTTTATCGCCAATCTCGGCGGCCAGTTGTTCGATTTCTGCGGTAGGATTAGCCATCGGATTTTCTTGAATAATCTGCGATCGCAACAATATAGATTAAATGTAACAGGAGAATCCCGCCCCAGCCTCCTGTCACCCAAATGGGCCAAGTCCACTCAGCCTGCTGGAATTGGGAAACAAACCAGATACCAGAGTTACACGCGGCAAAAAACGCCACATGAACCGCGAAGTTCATCCGGTCATCCAAACGACGAAAGGCGGGATCTGTTTTGCGGTCAGGTTGTCGCGGCCAACGAGGAGGCATAAGTCTTCAATCTCCTTAATTTTTGAGCCTATTCTGGGTTTTCTCCCTTTATTCATTATTCATTATCCATTATCAAGTATCAATTATCCATTACCCATCCCCCAAAACCAAAGAACTCTTTTTCACCAGCCGAATTGAGCCAATTTCCATGGTTTTTTCCAGAGCCTTTGCCATATCATACAGGGTTAACGCCGCTACGGAGACGGCGGTGAGGGCTTCCATTTCTACCCCCGTTTCCGCATTGGTTTTCACCGTCGCTTGGATGTGATAACCAGGTAACGCCTCATCGGGCGTGATTTCTACATTGATTTTGTGGAGGGGAAGGGGATGACAGAGGGGGATCAGATGAGCGGTTTGTTTGGCCGCCATCACACCCGCCAGTTTAGCCGTGGTGATCACATCCCCTTTAGGTGCATTTCCCGCTTCGATCGCAGTTAGAGTGCTGGCCTGCATTTTAATCTGTCCAGCGGCCACCGCTTCCCTCGCCGTTACCCCTTTCTCCGATACATCCACCATTTGCACCTCCCCTTGAGCATTGAGGTGGCTGAGTTGAGATTTTTTTGCGGAATTGTCTTGCATTTTTAGAAAAGCTCGTGCTATATTAATTAATCGTTGCATAAAGCAACACATTTTGTTCAAGGGCTTGTAGCTCAGTGGACTAGAGCACGTGGCTACGGACCACGGTGTCGGGGGTTCGAATCCCTCCTAGCCCGTTTTATTTTATATGCCGCTAAAAAAGCAGTGACCGACCTTCAACTAAAGGCCAAAGTCATTGCTTTTCCAGTTAATCCCCATAAGCCGCACCATCACTTCCTCTTGCTTTGTGTCCTTTGTGTCTTTGTGGTTAACCCCTTCTGTTAACAAACAACAAAAACTTTTTTAAACCAATTTGCAGCAACCCCCAACCCATCCCTTAGAATAAAACTGGGGTAATGAGCAAACAACGCTCTGGAGGTGCGGTTATGACTACAGCTACGATTCCGAAGCAGGATTTAGATAACATTACTGCTGAAGATGTCGAGAAACTGGCAGGACGTTTAGAACGTGATGATTATGCGAACCCGTTTGCAGCGTTAGAAGATTGGCACTTGTTACGCGCGATCGCATTTCACAAAGCAGAATTAGTAGAACCCTATCTCTATCTGCTCGATATTGAGGCGTATGATGAAGCCTAGCTGAAATCTGCCTCATGTCTGAACGTTCACGGGTTTTAATTGCTATAGGCGGTGGTATCGCCGCCTATAAAGTTTGTGAGGTGATCTCGACGCTGTTTAAGTCAGGGGTAGAGGTGCGAGGGATACTCACGGACCAAGCACAACAGTTTATCACTCCCCTGACGATCGCTACATTAAGTCGTCATCCCGCATACACGGATCAAGATTTTTGGCAACCTTCTCATACTCGTCCCTTACATATTGAGTTGGGAGAATGGGCTGATTTAATTATTATTGCACCGTTAACGGCGAATAGTTTGGGCAAATTAGCCCAGGGCCTCGCGGATAACTTGCTCACTAATACTATACTCGCTTCTGCTTGTCCCGTACTCCTTGCACCAGCGATGAATACGGAAATGTGGGAACAAGTCTCAGTGCAGCGCAATTGGGGACTTTTATTACAGGATCAACGCTATCACAGTTTAGAGCCGGATGCGGGGTTATTAGCCTGCGATCGGGTAGGGAAAGGCCGCATGGCTGAACCTAATGAGATTATAACCGCCGTTCACTCCCTCTTGTTCACCCAAGGGAAACGAGATTTAAAGGGAAAACAGATTTTAATTAGTGCAGGAGGGACCCAGGAATATTTAGACCCTGTGCGCTTTATGGGCAACCCCTCAACGGGTAAAATGGGGGTAGCCTTGGCTCAGGCCGCCTTACACCGAGGTGCAACTGTCACTCTGGTTCACGCACCCCTCAATATTCCCCTCCCGAAAAACTGCCGCACCGTCCCTGTCACCACCGCCGCCCAGATGCAGGCCGCTATGTTAGAGTATTGCACAGATGCCGATTGGATTGTCATGGCCGCTGCCGTGGCGGATGTGAAACCCGCACACACCGCATCGGAGAAACTCCCGAAACAAGATATCCCCTCCCATCTCCCCTTAACCCCTGTCCCGGATATTATCGCGCAACTCGCTCAACAAAAGCGATCGCAGCAACAATTAATTGGCTTTGCTGCACAAACTGGGGATTTTGTCAAGCCCGCTTTAGAAAAATTAACACGAAAAAAATTAGATGTTATTGCTGCAAACCCCATTGATCAAGAGAATGCCGGGTTTGGGAGTGATGAGAATTATGCCGTGTTTCTCGCTGCGGGAGGACGACGGGAGCAAGTTCCCCCTTGCAGTAAGTTAGAAATGGCCCATCGTCTCTATGATTTCATTCTACACGGTGTCGGGATCAATGCCGAGAGCCTTTAAACGGGCGGCGAGTCGTTCGCTTTTGTCTTGTACTGCTTGGAGTTGCTGTTCTGCGGTAGTTGCTCGTTGTTCTGCGGCCTCTGCTTTCTGGTGTAACTCTACGGAGGTTAAAAAACGCTGACCGTCGGGATAATATAATTCTAATCCGGTTTCGGGACATTGAAAGCGAATTTGCAGACGGGGACTCACCCAACCCTCTAGGGGGTCAATTACGTCTAATTCCTCCCCATTGCGTAGCCATCCGGTGAGATCAATGCGGTCGGGATCATAAATATAATATTCTTCTACTCCATAGCGATCGTAAAATTTGAGCTTTTTATTCATTTCGGCCAACCGATTCCCTGGAGAGAGAATTTCAAACACCACTTGGGGAGCAATTCCTGCTTCTTCCCATTGACGATAAGACCCCCGATACCCTTTGGGACGACCAAAGGCCACCATGACATCCGGTGCTTGTCGAGTTTTATTATCTCCTTCCACGGGATACCAGAGCAAATCTCCCGCAACAAAAACATTGGGATCGTTAGCAAAGAGAATCTCTAAGTTTTCTTTAATGACGACGATCCACTGAAATTGTAAGGTATTATCGGCCATTGGCTGTCCGTCACTGTCGGGATAAGTTATAACGCGGTCAATTTCTTGAACCATTGTACCAATTTTTTACTCGCTATTATTATTATAAAGAATTTTGTATTTAAGTGAACTCCTTACAATAAATTAAGATAATCCGTTCGTAGTAAGGAACTTAATTAAGCGTAAATATTCACTCAATCCCTAAAATTAAATTCAATAAATTAAACTCTTGAGAGGAGAGAAGATAACGGTCAGTAAATAACTTTGATCGCATCTGGTCTAAACTATAACTACGGAAAATGAGAAAAGGAAACGCTTGATAATTCTCCCCAATGGGTAAAACTTGATCGGTGGGATACAGTTGACGGAGATATTGGTGTAAAAGATGGCGAAATCTATCTTTTTTGTCGTCGGGTTCGTTTCCCTCTTGGAAATAGTCTCGCATCATATCTCCCACTAAAAAAGTAAATAGCGGAATGGCATAATATTGGTCACTCCAATTATTTTTTTGTTGTAGTTGTTGCGTATAATTATGGGGTTTTTGTAGTTCGTTAATTAAATCAATTCCCCGATTAATTAAAGATTTCAGGTTGGGGGAATAGTCTCCACTTTCCCGAATGGCCAGCATCCGCTTTAACAGGGTTTCGGTTGCATAATGATAGATGTCTGCTAACCGCATCTCGTAGGTTTCTGCTAAGGTTTTTCCTCGGAGGGGGACCAGTAATACACTTCCGCAAATGTGACCTAATTCGACTGGATTAAGATTGAGTAATCCATCGAGGGTTTTACAATAATTTGCGAAGTGGTGGTTAAAGTCTTGTTGTAATTTTAAATAGGAGGTTTCTTGATTTTGAGGAGAAGGATCATTCATTAATAAGAATTTTCCGCGACTGAGAAGATTTTGCAGACTTGCTGCTAATTCTTTGACGGTAGTATTTTGCGGATTTCGCCAACTTTCTTTTTCTAAATCTCGGATCAGGGTGGCCAATTGTCCGGTGAAACTTTGACCCGATGCAAAGACGGATTTTCCTCCAATGGGGATCATCATAAAGTTGTAACGGCCAATTTGTCCGTATCCTTGGATTCTTGTCATTATTGCAGTTTTGAGGATGACAAAGAGGTTGAGGAGACTGAGGAGACTTTCTTGGAGGGAGAGTTGCAGACTGTTGGGTTCGGGGTAATAAATTGCGCGATCGCACAAATAAAAGGTCAAGTATTTCTCTGCATTATCCAATGTTTTTAACTCCTCTCCCTCCCAAAATTGTCCCCGACACCGATAAATCACCTGGATAATTTCCATTAAGTTATTTTCCACTTGAAATTGGGGAATTTCCACTAAAATATGCTGAGATTTGGGGAAAGATAACCCCCGACTTGCAGAAGAAGTCATAAACACGACTTTTACATGATCTTGATGCTGACGGATGTTCTGTCGTTCTTCATCGGATAAATCTGCGTGAACCTCTAAATAGTCTTCTTGTTTAATAAATGATTCGGTTTCTTGAATTTTCCCGATTAATTCTTGTAATCGCTGTTTATTTTGAATATAGACTAAAATTTGTCCCGTATCTGGACGGTGACGGAGTTGGTTGAGGTCGTCTAAAATATGGTTAAAAACTGCTTTCGGGAGGTTATCTTTTTGTTGGTCTAATTTATCCCGATCAAATTGAATCGACTCGATAAAGGGTTTATAGGTGAGGTGGAGACGGTTTGCGGGATAGGAGTTTGCGTTAATAGCAATTCCGTTACAATGATCATTCTTATATAGACCAAAAGGAAATTCTTGGGAAAATACCCCTAAATCTAAATTATCCCCAGGTTTTTTCACTTGACGGACAAAGATTTTATCGGGTTCTGGGGAAGTATCCTCTAGATGCTGTTTAATGACCTTCCCATCAACAATAGACGCATCTGCGACAATGACTTTCAGGTTAAATCCCGATTCAGGATGATTCAGTTTATAGTCTTGGATAGTTCTTTTAATTTCCTTGAGAAATTCAACCCCACTCTGATCCCCAGTTATCTCATCAATCATAATAAATAGGTGTTTCACTCGACTGGAGAGTTCTCGCATTTTGTGAAAATTGACTGTTTTCAATCGCGTGTTATAAAATCCTTTAAAAATCTCCTTAAAATTGTCTAAAGTATTCTGTCCCGATTTAGTAATTCTCAAGGACTGAATACAAGCAGTCGCAACAACAGTATTAGAAATGGGGTCGTTAATTACGTTATAAATTCCTTTACAAAGGGTTGACAAAACGCCATTTTTATGATTTTTTTTGTTTCGCATTTGACGATCATTTATACGTTTGATGGAAGACTGGGAGGGAGTTCGAGGGGGTGGGGGATCATTGAGGGGGATAAATTGTGTTCCGTGACTGGAAAAGGGGGTTTTATGGTGTCCAGAACTATATTTTACGACTTGCTGGGGTTTATATTCATCGAGTATGGTTGCATTGGTGGTCATACAAAAGAGTCGATCATCGACAAGTTCCCCAGTTTGGGAGTTTTTGAATTTCTCAATAATGTCTAAGTTAACTTGTTTCCGGGGACTGACGTAGAAAAATAAGCATCCTTCCTCAAGATGGGATTTTAAAAACTCGACAATTGCGGTGGTTTTCCCAATTCCAGGATTTCCGGTGAGAAAGAGAAAGGTTTTGTCGGAATTGAGTGCGGTTTTTACTGCTTCTGCATGGGGTTGTCTTAATGCTGCGGTGGATTGGAAGTTTTCTAGGGTTTCTTGGTGGGGGGGGATAATGTTAATTTTATTGGGTTGGAGGTTTTCTAGGTTTTTAATGAGGGTTTTCCCGTTGTGAAAACTTTTCGCTACATTGCGACGAATAACTTTTAAAACGTCTTGTCTTGCAAGGTTGATGTCTGTATTTTTATGTTCTTGGGAGTAAATTTCGTGACAGGTTCGCAGTAGGTTTTGGTGTTGGGGATATTGGGAGTGGAGAGACATGATACTGAGGTTGCGATCGCTATACCCCACGACATTAATTTGTATATCCTCTCCCGCAAGTTTCTTCCCCTCTACTGTGGGATAATTCTGTAAGAAATTATAAAAACTATACGCATAACTCCCTGCTTGAATGAGTTTCACACTTTCCTTATCCTGTCGCTTAAATGCGGTGAAATAGCGCTTCAATTTCTCAGAAAACTCAAAATCTAACTCCCCTTCACTCCCGGTATCTAGTCTCAGTTTCGTAAAGACACTTTTAGACTTCAAATAACTAATTTCCCGTCGTAGGAGACGACGATGGGTATCGAGGGTTTTATCCTTCAGGTTGAGTAAATCTTCAGCTTGTCGGACTGAAAACACCGATAAATCAACCACCAAAATTCTCAGTTTCCGTCGGTGTCGCAGTAAAAGGAGGGTATCTGCTTGTAAAAATTCCCCGCTTTGTCGTTGATACTTGCGTTGAATATCCGCTAAATTGGTTGTAAATTCCTCTCCCAACTGGGATAACCACTCCCTCACCTCTTTTTCGGTATCCTTAGATAATACCCCCATACTGTTATCCCCAGAAAAACAGCATTGGTAATAGAGAATTTTGGTTTTCGAGGGGGTTTTACTAAAAGAGTCTAAATATTCTCGAAAGAAGTTTAATCCCGATAACCACCCCTTTTGTAATAAAAACAGTCCCCAAGTCTCAACTTTATAAATGTCTCCGGGATCAATAATATTCGCATCTCGACAAAGTTCTTTGAGGACTTTTGCAAAAGTAATTGTTTGTAAATCCTGCTGATAGAGTGTCCCGAAGTTGTGGGGGATATTGTGCTGGGAAATTGCCGCTAATATCCCAATATTAAACCCAACTTCAAAGAGTCGTCCTAAATGTGCTGCAACCATTCTATTCTTCCTCCTGTCTGGGGGTTACTGGGGATAATAAAATTGAGTTAACTTCCGTTAAAAACGCAAGGTTATTAAAATAGGTTTGACCATCCATGTGGTAAAAGACGGAATTTTTCCGCAAGGAGTCATCCCCGATCATTTGTTCGTAGGGGTCGAGTTTTAGTTTTTTCTTGTTCTGACTATTTTCTAGTCTAAAAAAGTGAAAGAGAGTAATATATCGAAGAATTGCGTCTTTTAAAGACCCCTCATAAATTAATCCCTGTCGAATACTTTGGTCATCTAATACCCCTTGATAGATGTTGAGGAGGGTAGAGTAAGACATCACTCCATTATAAAAGCGTTCGTCTCTATTCCCAATGGTAATCCCATTAAATAAGTTAAAGAAGACGACGACTTTCTGACTGGGGTCTTCGACTAAATTTAATAAGTTGCTGGTATCTTGTAGGGTATAAGAGGAGACTTCTAGTTTTTTCGATTTCCGGACATAATATTTACTGAAAAAGACTGGATAAATCTGCATATCTTCCACCCCTGACATCATGGACTGAATGAGGGTGGGAGACATAAAGAGAAACTCGGTTTCTTGTTGGACTTGGGTTAAATGGAGATTGTTGCTATAGGGTGCTTGAGCAACGTATAAAATGTGACGATATCCTTTTTGATGGAGATTAACTACTACATCATTGAGAATGGAGGGGTTTCGATAAATGACGGAGTTGGAATAGTTTTGAGAAAAGGTATGTCGGAGTTGAATTTGCGTTTTTCCCTGTTGGTTAGTTATTCCAATGACTTCCCCGAATAAGGTGGATTTTCCTAGGGTGCGATCGCGGTTTCTCCGAGTCCCATCACTCTCCAAACTGGACACCACAATTAATGCTAATTTATCCAAGGTTGTATCTAGTTGGGAGGGGGAGTCGGAGAAGGTAAACGTCTGGGGTAACACCGAATAGAGAGAACTAAACGCATTTCTTAATTTATTCGTATCCTGGTTTTTAATTCTCACTCCTTGGGAATTAGAATAATAGGAACTCTGAGCATTAGTATTCAGTAAATGAGCAACGACTTTGGACAAATCGGCCATAAATTCTTCAGACAAAGAGGGGTGATTAGAATCTCCCTCATGGAAACGGAGAATAGGGAGGAATAAATGATGGTGATCTTGCTCTAAGTGATATTTCTCCCACTCTTCTAAAATTACTCGCAAGGTGACATACACCAGTAAAGACATTGTGAAACGATAAATAAATCCTTGCACCGCATCACAATTTTCTCTGTCCAAGTGACGGTTATTATACGCAAAAACCATCATTTTTTGCTGTCTTAAATTTTTCTTGCTTGTCTCTTTACTCAACTCACTATTAGGAATGAATAAAATGGGGAGTTGGTAAATTTGCTGAAGACTCGCATACTCAATTTTAAACTTTTCTTCTTCCTCTGTGGGATAATAACGAATATCTTCAAATTTAAGCGTTACCGGAAGTTGACAAAAGGTGGTTTCTGAGGGATGAGCATCTTTGATAGTAATGTATCTCAAGCATCCTTTGGGGTTTGTTCCAACAACATCCTCAAAGAAATGTCCCTGCATTAAATCATCTGGATATTGTTCTAAAATTCCGCGACTGACTCCAATTTCTCGGTGAAAATACTCTGGAGAAAAAATTGTAATTCGCTTGAGGATTCTTTGTAAGAGTTCTCGGAGTCTCTCAATTTTGGTTTTAATATTAAGTTGTCTAAATCCTCTAATAATATTTGTCAGGATTCTTTGCTTTTGCCTTTCATCATTCCCTTGAAAGATTGGCAAAATTTGTTGGTCAAAATTAGCAATTATATCATACTCTAATTCCGATTCTATGTTATAATTATTCTTCCGAGGATTACTACGGGTTGCAAAGGCAAAATAGTAGAGAAATAAAACCCGGAGAACTTTTCTTAAAACGACTGCGCGATCGCTCTCCTGAAACTGCTCCCGTAACTTATTCGGATCAAGCACATCTAAATAATAATCAAACACCTCTTTCCCTCCCCGTGCTTGCACTGGATGACCCAACTTTAACTTTAACCCAAAAGTAAAAGTCCGCTCCGTCTCATTATCATCTGTCGTCTCCCCTAAACTATCAGAAAAAATAGGAATAATCGGTAAATAATCAAGCGATTCCGCACGGGAAAACCAGTCCCGATAATTAATCACCTCTCCCCCATAACTCACCTCATAATCCCCATCCGACTTATTGGGATCATTAATATAATCCTCAATCGCTCTCAACCGTCGAATTAAATCCTCTAAATAAATAACATTCCCCTCTTGCTCCCGATCAATCTGTTGGGCCAAATACTCCAAATAACAAATTTTCGCCTCTTTTTTCAGCTTCCCCAACGACTCCGTATCCACCACCTGCTGTAAACGGTTAAAATCCGAATTAGGTCGCTCAATTAAATCCTCTAACGCTTCCTTGGCATCCTCTATTTCCTCATCACCCGCTAATTGTTCCTCAATATGATTTTCTACCCCTCGTTGCATCCCCTCCTGAAACTGATTAATGTCCCGCACAGAAATTGTCACCTTATGAAACTTGAGCAGGGAAGCACTCCCCACCCCATTTTCTCGCGTTTCTAACCCCGACGTGACAGAGGAAGTAGTAGGAAAATTATAAGCAAAATTGAGAGTATTAGGAGTCCTCTGGTTTAACGGATTAATAAAATCTCTTAAATCAAAATTAACCCCATTCAAACGCTCTTGAAAATGTCCTCGCACCCCATCCCGAATGCGTCGAATTAAACTAGGAAATTCCCTCTCAACCGTCTCATTAAAATGCAGTGTCGCAGATCGCGCAATATTGCTACTCGAAATAGGATTGGCTACCTGCTTCCGAGAGACTTGCCAAGCAACTTCATCTAACTTAACAATGATGCGTGTTGGGGTAAGTGGATTAAAGGGATTGGTTTGTTGAATCTCCTGTAAAATAAACTTTAACAGCGACTCGTAATCAACGGGGATTAACTCATTTCCCCCCAATTCAAAAATATTCATTGCAACTGATCCTGATTAACCAAATCCTAACAAGCAATTTTCGCTATTCTAGTTTAGCAAAAAATGCCCGTTCTGGGGAGAGTTTCCTAGTTAATCGGGGTCAAGATCAGGATTTTTTAAGTTTTCATCGTCTAATTTAACTCAGACTGTAATTGTTGAAACTGAGGGAAATAACGCTGTGTCATCTCTAAATTAGCTGTAACAATACTGTCTAACATCGTTTCAGTTAACGAGATTTGAGTTAAGGGTAAAGAAGTTCTCAAGCGTAACTCCCCATCTTCAAAATCCATCTCAAAATTACCAACCGTTAACTCATAGTTAAGTCCAGCAATAAATATAGCAAATTGGCCTCTTTGATCAGCAGAAATAGCTTCAGGATAAACCGAATAACAGCAAATTTCTTGCTCATCGGGAGTTAAAGCGATTAAGACGGAAAGTTGTAAAGTCTCTAAATTAAAGGAGAGTTTAGTTATGTTTTCATTAAACTGCTCGTACTTCCAACCTTTATGGTTCAGGAAATCTAGAATGACTTCCGGGTTAGATTGAGTAGAAGTTGTTAGTTTTTCTCGCATTAAATCTAGATTATTCCAGAGGGTTTGATATCCCTGCTTTAACTCTCCCTCTGCTTCTAATTCCGGAGGTAACGACATAGCTTGTTTAAAGGTGGTTGCTAACCAGTTTTCTGTATAATATAAACAGTTATTTTCCCAATCCTCACTCTCATCACTACTCATTAATCCTCCTAAATCTTTAGCCTTCTCCATTTGCTGATTCAGGTAAGCAATTAATGAAGGTTTTAGCTTTAACTCAATTTCTACTGCGTCTGAATCAAACTCATTTTGAGGTTGAGTAATGCCAATTTCAGGAAAAAGATTAAATAAAGACTCCGTAATAATTTTCTCGTAAGTTTGGGAAGGGACAGAAATTGTAAAAAATAATTCACTAATCTGATTATTCTCAGCTTTATGAAGATTAATTTCTTCTACAGTAACTTTAATTCTTTCCCCAAAAGCTGATAAAAAAGAGGCTTCTTGTCCAACCTGATAAGTTTCTTTAGTCATTCTTAATTATTTAACTCCGAATTATTGGTGTTGGCTCAGTGAAGCAAGTCTTATGCAGAGGAGAAACAGTCCTCTAAATTGGCTTTAAGATAGATCGAGTTTGACTCATTCATCTCTTAATATCTAAAAGGTTTTACTCACCAGCTTATTAGTCGTCTCCCCTTCAATTTTCAAGCGAAAGACTTCGCCTAATAAGGACCCAGTATCAGCCGCAACAGCTTTCACTTGACTCACATAAACATTCACTTTAGGTTTTGCACCTCCTCCTTTTTCCCAACTCAAGCTACCTCCGACTTTCAATTGTTGTTTAATATCCAATAACGGATTCATAGAAGCCTCAGTTGCGGTACTTTTAATCATATCTTGTGCCACCTCATCTCCTGCTACTCCAATAACCTTACTTCCCCATTCTGCTCCCACTTGATCGCCAATGGTTGGGGCCATCATGGCTAAATCACCCAACATTCCCGCTATTTCTCCACCTGCTTCCGTTTTTGTTTTAGCTTTGGAAGCATTGTAGGCTTTTTTCCCGAAAGCAGCTAAAGCGGTGACATAACCTGCGATCGCTTTACAAACATGATTCATCACTTCTCCGTAATCTCCTCCCCCTTTTCCGAGCGCACTACTGAGCATTCCGGCAGCTTCAATATCTAGACTTTGCCAGGTTGTACCATCCCAACCGATTTTAGCTGCTGCTTCACCACCAGCAAATTCTTGCAGTGCTTCCATCGCTCCATTGAATTCTAAATAAGTCACTCGTTTTCCAGCACCCGCGTCTGCTAATTCCTGTGATCCTTTAGCTTTCTTTTTACCGACGTTTGCACCAATGGACTCTGCGGAGTATTGTTTGGCGGTGGAAACTTTACCCTCTAACTCTCCTGTGGCAAATCCTAAATTTGCACTTACTTTCCCTTTAGCTAACTTGCCAACTTCTACCTTGGAACTGTCATCAATTTGTTTTCCCCCTTGACCATCATCAGTGGTAAAGAGATATTCCTCCATAGCAGTCGCCCAAGTTTCGGCTTCTTCCCCTTTATCTTTCAATTGAGATTTACCACCATATCCCCAAATGGCATTGGCGGCTGTACTATCAAGATTTTGGGTTTGCAGATTCCGATATAGTCCATAGGAAACTAAACCGACTGCTTTTTTAGAGTCACTAGCTGCTGATTCAAAGAAATAGCCCACTTGCGCGTTGAGGTCTAACCCAAAACGTTCCCAACCTCCACCTAGGGAGAATTCAGACCGGAGCGACACTTCTAGGGGTTCATTTTCTTCTTGCTCTTTGGCCGCTTCTCCAATCAATTGAGAAATAAAGTAACCGCCTGTATTGGGGTCTTTAATTCTCAGTTCAATGGTCAGTGAAACAGCAGTTCCCGCAGAGGGAGCATTCGCATCAATAAGACCTGCAATTTTATCAAAACCTTGGGTTAAGGTATCCGCTTTAATGACGGCATTAACGGCTTTTTTTCCAATTTCATCAGTGGTAACTTGGCCTTTCGTCTGTGAAATTACACTTTGCTGTTTATTGGGATTTAATGCTTCTTTGGTTTGATTCCCTTTTGTAAGGTCTCGCGCTGCCGCGATCGCATCCTCTAAATGTTGTTTGGACAGGACTACAGCGCGTCTCTGAGCAACAGCAATTTTCGCTTTTTCAAGGGTTTTAAGATTCTTAGGATTAGATAAATCCGGATCGGTACTAATTAACCCAATTGCCATTTGATTAACTTTTCGAGAAGCAATTGTATTTAACTCTTTTTTATAATTCCCTTTGTTAACAAATTTGGCCGTGATAGTTTTCGCGTATTGCTCCATCACACTATTAACTGAGCCTTTGGCCGTGGAGTAGGCTTCTACGTTAGCCATCATCTTATGATATTCTGCCATTGCACCTGTTGTGCCTTGACTCGTCAATTCTTCTTCAATATCCTGTGACGCTTGCTCCCGTGCTGCATCTTTTAAGGTTTGACGGAATTGATTTAATTCTTTTGATCTTCGCCATTCACCCCGTCCTACTCCTAGTTTATCGAGAACTTGAACTTGAATCATTTTCTCGATAGGGTTGTAAATGTTATCCAGTTCTACATTCGTCAGTTCTGCAAATTTTGTAGTAGCTTGTGTGGGAGTTTGATTGTTTTGAATATCTTGATCTTTTTGATCAATCGCTTGGGTTGCTGCTGCTTTGCGAGCCTTTGTAACTTTATCTCTTTCAGCAACTGCTTCCGTTCTGACTTGTTGAATTGCTGCTAATTTCTGAGGCTTTTTAGTTGAGTTTTTACTTAGCCATTTATCAACATAACCCAAAAGTTTTTCTAAAATTTTAAGTTGAGTATCATAATTCACATCTGAGGAGGAAATGTTGTTATAGTCCTGAATACAATTCTGTATATCTTCAGTATTTGATGTTCCCCACCACTGTGAACCTACTATTTTTTTATCTAGCAGTTGTAAATTATTCTCTTTGCGCTGAATTGTGGGCGTGCTACCTTGTTGTAGGGTGTGGGTTAATTCATGGGCAATTAACTCTTGTCCTGCTTTATTTTGGGGCTGATATTCCCCTTGTTTAAAAAAGATATCTGAACCGGACGTAAAGGCTTTTGCCTGTATTGATTGATTTAATTGATCGGCCTGACTGTCCGTGTGAACCTTCACCTCCGAAAAATCTGCTCTCATTGCTTGTCCCATGTGTTCTTGTAACCCTGCGTCTAGAGGGTGGCCGCCCCCTTTCGCTTGGTTAATGGACTGTTCTAATTCCGGAGAGGCCGTCCCCCCTCCCAGAGCGTCTTTCCCTTGTAGCGTGGGTTTCATCTGTAACTCATCTTCTTCCATCGTTTCCCGTTGCACGGTGGAATTAGAGTCAGCCACCGGAGTATTAATTTGTTCGACTACCCCTTTAGCGACTCGATCTGCTTCCTGTTCGTATTGATCCCCAACTTCCCCAATGGTCAATTTCGCTTGTACCGGGGGAGTGGCCCCCATTCCGTATAAATCGGTAATCTGGTTCGCTTGCCAATGCTCTGCACTGGGTTGCCAGTCGGGTAATGCTGCATCCTTAGCTGCATCCTTAGAGGAGTCTGTTTGGGAGGTCTCTTTTTTGCTCTGTAGGAGAGGAGACGGGGAAAACCGTTCTGTTTTAGTTGGTTTCTGGGATTGAGCAGAACGAGAAATTTTGGGGGATTTCATGGGTCACTTTAGGGCATTGAGTTACACGGTATCTGGAGGAATTATATAATGGGGTTTTAGAGTGCGCTATAGACTTTCGTATAGATCGGGGTTTGGGGAGTGGCGCAGATTTTTTAATTTTCTGCTGTTCCCTTGGGGGTAAATTGTGAGAGTTAATTTCTTAACCCATTTAACCGACTGATTCTCTAGGAATTTTCCACTTTAGTTGAATAGGAAAAATGACGATTAAGCTGATACTATTTTATCTTACTAGATACTTTAATCGAATATGATTTCTCAATCTTTGGTCGGGTCAACTGAGGATAGTTGGTATGAGCAGAATTCTCAATACTTAACCTGTTCTCTCACGAAGATTCATTTCGCGTTAGATCGTTACATTGCTCGTTTGCAAAACCAAGAAGATAAACTCCCCTCAGTTGACCCCGCAAACCCGGAAGAAATTGCTGCACAAATGGCTCATCCTCCTGCTTTATTGCAGTTGGGTCAATGCTTCAAGTTATCGGAGTTTGAACGGGATATGCTGGTCTTTTGTGTGGGGAGAGCCGTCCATCCTTTATTTCGGAATTTGTGTGCTTTAGCCCATCAAAATACACAAATGGATTATCCGACCTTTCAGTTGGGATTACAGTTATTTTCTGGGAGTCATTGGACGGCATTACATCCCAATTCTTCCCTGCGTCGCTGGCAATTGTTGAATTGGGATGAACAAGAAGATATTACCCATGCTCGCTTGCAAATTGATGAGGCTATTTTACATTATCTTTTGGGGGAGGTGTACCAAGATAAGCTCTTATCTGGGGTGATTGAGCCGTTTTTTCCCATTGAAAAGAGTTTTCCTTTATCTCCGTCTCATCAACAGATTGTTGAGCAGGGGGTTAATATTTTAAATTCTGGGCAAAATCGGGATTCTCTTGTGCAGTTGTGTGGTTCAGATGGGGAAGCGAAAAGCGCGATCGCGCAACACATTTCCCAACAACTCAACCTCCCCCTTTATACCCTATCTGCCAACAGTTTATCCAGCGATCAAGCAGAAATGAAGCGGTTAAGTTTACGGTGGGAACGACAAGTCCAATTAATTCCCAGTCTGTTAGTCTTAGAAGACTCCCAAAAATACAGCCAAGAAGCCGCAAAACCCTCTCCGACAGAAACCTTTTTATCTCTCCTTAAAACGCCCCTAATTTTCTCTGCTCCCGAACGAATTTATCTGAATCATAAAACTATTATTCCTTTAGATATTCCCCCATTAAGTCACCGTGAAAAATTAGCCTTATGGGAGCGATCGCTCGGCGAAACAGCAACCCATTTAAACGGTCATTTACCCCGAATTGTCGCCCAATTTAACCTCTCTCCCTTAACCATTCAATCAGCCCGTTTATCCCTTTATCCAGAGGAGTCAAACCCGAATTTATATCAACATCTCTGGGACTTTTGCCGTTTGCAAGCACGGCCTCGTTTAGAGCATTTAACCCAACGCATCGAAACCCAGGCCAGTTGGGAAGATTTAGTCTTGCCAGAGCGAGAAAAAAATATTCTCCGTGATCTTATTCTGCAAGTGCGGCACATGGCCACCGTCTATGAGGAGTGGGGGTTTGGTGGGAAAGGAAAACGGGGTTTAGGGATTAGTGCTTTATTTGCCGGGGCCAGTGGCACAGGAAAAACCATGGCCGCGGAAATTATTGCCGGAGAATTACATCTAGACTTATTTCGAGTTGATCTCAGTGCTGTCACCAGTAAATATATTGGCGAAACTGAGAAAAACTTACGGGAAATTTTTGATGCCGCAGAGAAGGGAGGAGCAGTTTTATTATTTGATGAAGCTGATGCTTTGTTTGGGAAACGAACGCAAGTACAAGATAGCCGCGATCGCCATGCTAACATGGAAGTGAGTTACCTCCTACAACGCATGGAAGCCTATCAGGGACTCGCCATTTTAACCACTAACTTGAAAGATGCACTAGATCAAGCCTTTATCCGTCGTTTGCGTTTTATTGTTAATTTCCCCTTTCCCAAGGCCGCGGCCAGAAGTGAAATTTGGCGACGGATTTTCCCCCCCCAAACCCCTACCCACAAGCTCGATTTTCAGCGTTTAGGGCAATTAAATGTCGCCGGGGGCAATATTTACGCGATCGCGCTAAATTCCGCCTTTCTTGCCGCTAACGAAGGTGAACCCGTAATGATGAAACACATCTTACAAGCCTCCCAAACCGAATATCTCAAATTAGGAAAGACATTAACCGATGCAGAAATTAAAGGGTGGTAAATAGTGGAATTTACAGGGAACGGGGGAATATGAAGCCTTAACTCCCAACGAACGGGGATGGTTGTGGTGCGAGAATTTGGGGTTGTGGTTGGGAACTTGGGAAGGAACAATTCTCAAAGAAACAGCGATTTGGTTGCGGTTTTATGATAGTTCTGGCAATCTGGTTTTACTGGCTCAAGAAGAACGGGATGTGGAACGAGAACGAGCCGAACAGGAACGAGAACGGGCCGATCGCGCTGAGACTACTGTAGAGGAAGAACGCCGAAAAAATCAACAGTTACGCGATCGCGTAGCGTCTCGGAACGAGAATCGCGTAGCGTCTCGGAACGAGAATCGCCTGTTACAGTTAGGGATTGATCCAGATTCTCAGTTGTAGGAGTATAGGCGGTTATCTTATCCATTGGACAATTTCCTCCGTTTCTAGAGAACATTATCGGACTGCTAACATGGCTTCAACAGTCATCTCAATATCACTGGCGATTTATCGCTGTAAATACTTTCATCATCACCTCTCTCTGTATTCTTTGAAGTAAAAATTAACGACGATTCACCCATTCCGTAATCCCAGAAGCCAGAGCATCTGCCAATCGCTCCTGCTCCTCCTCACGGGTAATCCACTCAAACTCCCTCGGATTAATCATAAACCCCAACTCCATTAAAACCGTCGGGGCTGCATGGGGACGAGTTAAGGCCAAATTATTCCAAAACACCCCATAAGAAGGCCGCTCCAAATTCTCCACCAAATAATTATGCAAAAACACCGCCAAATCGTGCGCTTGGGGGTGATACCAAAACATCCCCACCCCTGCGGTATTCATGGCATCCCCATCATCAGGTAAAGCATTGTAATGCACCGAAAACGCCAGATCAGGGTTCACCTCTGCAATATAATCCATGCGCTCCCGTAACCCCAACTCCCGGTCCGTCTCTCGTGTTAAATATACCGTCGCTCCCCGTTGCTCTAACTCCTGCTGTAATAAGCGAGACACCGCCAAATTGACGCTCTTTTCCGGATACCCATTAGGGCCCCTTGCTCCTAACTCCTCTCCCCCGTGGCCGGGATCAAGCACAATGCGCAATCCCTGTAAATTCCCTGCTTGGGTCTCTGGGGGGTGGTCTAGGCGTAGAATGAGACTGCTTCCCTCATAACGGAGATCATACCCCCATTGTTGGTCTGATTTAAGCTGAAAGGTGTAATTAATAGTCTCTGGGGTGACTTGCTCCCAGTCTAAACGACGGATGAGGGGGTCATCATCCAGCCAGATGGTGTCGGTTTGGGCTGTGATATTGTGGAGGGTGAGAGTAAAGCTGCGATCGCGCTGTTGCACAGACACCGGAACAGGAAATTCTAGCGGAAACACCACCTCTGTGGCCCCCTCTTGTTGCCTAGCCAAAATACTGCGAATCGTAGATGTAACGGGAGCAGCCCCCGGTAACAGACGAGTCTCATTTTCCCGTATCCAGGCCCCATACCGCAACCGCAACCAGTCCCCCTCCCGGCCCGTCACCGTTGCGCGACTGCCTTGGGGGAGGGGAGTGAGACGGGAATAACTGGTCCCAGGCCCTGTGCGAGCAACCCCCGATGCTGCGGTAACTTCCACCACTTCTAAATTTGCGGGAGAGAGAATACTCACTGCACCCCCCTCCATTGCTCTCCTCTCATTCCCAGTGACAATATTAAACGTCGCTGTGCCTAAATTTCCGGGTTGGGAGACTTGCAGACATCCTTGGTAGTCGAGAGCAGACTGGAGGGGAGTGGGGTCATTTTCTGCCGTGAGGACGGCTAAATTACTAGGGAGGAGGGTAGAATCCGGTTGGGGAGTTAGGGGGAGGGTAGAATCCCCCAATGTCACCGACACCTCTGCATTGGGAGCGGCCATGGCACGAAAACAGATGCGCTCCTCTGGCAGTCGGGCAATATTACGCTGAGGGGTGAGGGAGTCGGGGGCCAAACCATTTTCATTGAGTTGGGGTTGACTTTTGACGCGAGTTATGGTAATAGTCTGCTGCTCATCCCCGTAGCGGAGGGTAAACTGATTTTCCCCCAATTGTAAGGGAAAACTGGGGGCGAAATGGCCGTCCTGCGATCGCGCAACCACCTCCCCATTAATCAACACCTCCCCCTGGGGTGGGGCGGTCCCAATGAGAAAAATACGCTCCGCCTGGGTTTCGTGGTTTGGGGGAGGATAAGCCAAAAACAGCGAAGACTGAGCTTGCACCCCTTCAACCCCCCCAACTAACAACACCCCCGTCATCACAGGTAAAACGCCTAATTGTCTCATCATAGCCCCAACCCACTCAACAAAACTAAAACTTATCCAATCTCCACACTCTATCAGAAAACGCGCAACCCGGACACGGTATAGCTTTGCGTCCTACTATAAAAAAAATGTCCCAAATTTTCCGTCATTCCTTAAAATAAGGTAAATAAATGTAAAGTTAGATAACAAGTCTTATTAAATTGTCCAGAATAGCAGTCACCGACAACACAACAATGCACAGACGACCCATCCAACGCATCTTCTGCTCCGCCCTAGCGATAGTCCTCGCCCTCTCCGCTTGGTTTGTCGCCCCCCCTGCAGCCCAAGCCATTAATAACCCGGACTTACTCCCCGATATTGAAAAACCCATTTTAGACCTCGCCAACTTCCTCCCCTCCCTCCAAGAGGAAAACTTAACCAACAAAATTGAACGGTTTGAAAAGGAAACCGGGTGGAAACTGCGCGTCCTCACCCAATTTGACCAAACCCCAGGTCGTGCAGTGAAAAATTACTGGAATTTAGATAACCGCAGTGTATTACTGATAGCAGACGCAAGAGGGGGAAATCTACTGGCATTTAACGTTGGGGATGATGTGTATGACTTTCTCCCCCGCACCTTTTGGGTAGAGTTACAAACCCGCTTTGGGAATTTATATTATGTTCGGGATAACGGCGAAAATAACTCCATTGCCGCCTCTATTGATACCGTATCCCAATGCTTAGAGGATGGGGGATGTAACGTTGTGCCAGGACTGCCGAGAGAACAATGGATTCTCACCTTAATCACCTCCATTTTAGGCGGTGTAGTCTGTGGATTAGCCGCGATTCCTCGGAAAGCAGGACAAGTTGTTGCTTGGCAATGGGCGTTAATTTTCTCACCCTTATGGGGCATTCTCTTTATTGCCTTTGGTATCGGTCCCGTGGTGACTCGGACTGCCGATTGGTTGCCCCTATTCCGGAATATTATTGGCTTTGCATTAGGGGTGATGGTTGCTTATCTCTCCCCCATGATGAACACCTCACAACCGTCTGAGTCGGAGACGTAGAGAATACACCAAGGACATAGAGAGAAATAAGGAACAGTCTTGAGTTTCAAGGCTGTTTTTTTTGTCAGTAAGGGCAATTTATGAGAGGTTTAAACGAATCAAAGCGTCAAACTGTATTGGGATCAATACCGAGTGCTTTTAAACGTGCTGCCAGTCGTTCGCTTTTCTCCTGTGCTGCTTGCAGTTGTTCCTCTGCGGTGGTTGCTCGTTGCTCTGCGGCCTCTGCTTTCTGGTGTAACTCCACAGAGGTTAAACAAGGCTGACCATCGGGATAGTATAACTCTAACCCCGTTTCTGGACATTGAAAGCGAATGGGCAGACGAGGACTCACCCAACCGTCCATGGTTTCAATTACGTCCAATTCGTCCCCATTGCGTAACCATCCTGTAATATCAACGCGATCGGGGTCATAGATATAAAGCGATCGTAAAATTTGAGCTTTTTATTCATTTCTGTCAAACAATTGCTAGGAGAGAGAATTTCAAACACCACTTGCGGTGCAATTCCCCCTTCTTCCCATTGTCGATAAGACCCCCGATCCCCTTTGGGACGACCGAAAGCGACCATCACATCAGGAGCTTGTCGGGTTTTATTATCCCCTTCCACGGGATACCAGAGTAAATCCCCTGCTACAAACACATTGGGATCATGAGCAAAGAGAATTTCTAAATTCTCTTTAATGACAACAATCCACTTAAATTGGAGGGTATTATCAGCCATAGGTTTTCCGTCGCTGTCGGGATAAATTATAGCGCGATCGCGGGCTTGAATCATTGTCTTCTTTTTTCTCACCTCTTATCTAAAACGTCCAATCTGTTCTTCTGCTAAATTTAAAAACTGAATTGCGCGATTAATTTGTTCAGTTGCTTCTTCTGGAGTGACAGCATTTAAAGCACCATAATCTCCAGTATTGCGTAAATTCTGTGCCTCAATTAAAAAACGATGAAATTCTACAGGAATTCTTCTAGTATTGGCGAAGTCTCGACCAAAAGCGGAAATGACCGTAGAATGTCGAGAAAAGGACATTGATTCTCCTTCTAAAAAGGCTTCTGCAATATAAAACATGGTATAATAAGCGCGAGCCGCAGCATAATCTGGAAACCCATTATTTAATAGCACTTGAGCCGCATTTAGACTTTGTTGTGCTTTTAAAAGTAATTGTAGTTGGTCTTCGGTCATGGGTGAAGAGTCCTTAAATTAAAATCCCTTCCTTGCGAATATTGCGTAATAAGGGGCCTTGGCGATTTAAAAAATAGTTCTCTTCCATAAAAATACAGTTAATCACTTGGTTACTTTGTAAGCATAGATCGGTAATAATTTGACCCGTTCTTCTAATTTCTTCCCCAACTTGGACTGTTCCTTTCAAGACAACTAAAACGTCAATATCTGAAGCAAAATCAGCCTCTCCTCTGGCTTGTGAACCAAATAATATGAGGGTGACTAAACGATTTTGATACAATGCTTTTAACTCTGTCTTGAGTTGTTGTAGTACAGGTTTAAGTTGTTGATTCATGTTAGCGGTGGGAGAATAAATTGCGGATAAGACGGTAGAGGATAAGTAAGATAAACCAAACGAGAGCAAAGGGAAAGGCAAAAACCCCTAAAATAAAGCAGAGAATCAGATGAAACCTGCTGCGTTGGGCAAATTTAACAATCTGTTTCATCCAATTGGGATAAGGATAAGCATTGAGGGGTAAATCTAATTCTTGATAAATGAGGGTTGCTTGTTGAGAAGCGGCAAATCCTTCTCTAATTCTGCCTGTTTTTTGGTATAATTTTCCTAATGCAAGTAAAGAAACGGCTTCCCCCCGTCTGTCGCCTATTTCTCGTTGAATAGTCAGAGATTGCTGGTAATATTCTATCGCCTCGCTGTAGCGTCCTAGGGAATGGTAAGCATAGCCTAAATTGTTTAAAGAACTGGCTTCCCCCCGTCTGTCGCCTATTTCTCGTTGAATCGTCAGAGATTGCTGGTGATATTCTATCGCCTCGCTGTAGCGTCCTAGGGCATTGTAAGCATAGCCTAAACCGTTTAAAGAAAAGGCTTCCCCCCGTCTGTCGCCTATTTCTCGTTGAATAGTCAGAGATTGCTGGTAATATTCTATCGCCTCGCTGTAGCGTCCTAGGGAATGGTAAGCATAGCCTAAATTGTTTAAAGAACTGGCT
>NZ_JAQMSD010000049.1 GCF_028330525.1 Spirulina sp. CS-785/01 | reverse complement strand
GTAATCAACAAACCCCAAATCATCCCGTAGGGTGCGAAGCGCGACAGCGTAACGCACCAAAAACGCTCAAATAAAATAAACCGTAATCAACAAACCCCAGATCATCCCGTAGGGTGCGTTAGCGATAGCGTAACGCACCAAAAACGCTTAAATAAAATAAACCGTAATCAACAAACCCCAAATCATCCCGTAGGGTGCGAAGCGCGACAGCGTAACGCACCAAAAACGCGACATATTATTGAGTTTCCTTTCCTGCCACCCAACCTACAGAGAATAATGAATAGGCATTCTGGGGGGTGCAGTTTTCCACATTAACTCTATCTCCTCTGGGGTGAGTTGATAGGCTTGATTGACTAAATCAGCAAGTCGCCTTTCTAATGCAGCAATTTCCGCATTTCTCGCCTGTATTTGCGGTGCAAACTCATTGAAAACTTCCTTCGTCTTGCGGATATCGTGGACACTGAAACCCCCGGATTTTTTAGGCTTTCTTTTCTTGACTTCCTTAATAAAATCGTCTATATTTAAACTGGGGAAAGATGCCAACTTGCGACCTGCCTTTTCGATATCTTGTTCGTATTTCAGCCAATCTAAAACATCTTGATAACTCTGTTGGTTAATTCCTGTCAGTTCGATTAAACGGGAGACAAGGGGTTCAATTTCCTTGCGGAGATGATCTGTTGGGGGTGCAATGGGGAGAGTTTCAAACAAATATCCCATCGGACTAATTGAACCGGATAACATTTTAGTGAAGATACGATGACTACACCACCAAATGAGAGGAGAATTGAGACAACCCAGTAAATATAAATCCGCACTGGGTAGAATAAAGGTTTTATCATTACCGTATATCCCAGTTGTATCGAATGCGTATTGCGGTAAAGTTTGAATGACTTGGTAAATAATCTTAGGTTGCTCAAATAACTCATAATAATCTACAGAGTCTTGTATCTCATACCATTGATAACGTCCAGGTTTGCGTCCCTCCCACTTTCCATCACGCTTATTATTCCAGTCCTTGGGACGAGGTTCTAAACGCTTGCGGTACTGGCTGAGATAGTCTTTAATAGCAGGGTAGGCATCAATATTAATCCCCCGACGGGTGAAAATCATCCATAAATTTTGCCAGTCTGGACACCATCGCTTAATATCCTGACCCCGTAAATAGGGTTTAATAATCTCAGCAGACTTCCCATCCGCAACAATTAACTGATTTTTCGTTTCCTCATCAATTAAAAACGCATCATTACACCCCGTCTTTATCCCATAACAGGGTTTAACCCCTGCAAACTCCCGCAACGGGACACCTATCCCCCGTATCTTCTCCATCAACTGATCAACCGCAGGAGACTCCAAACTCCACGCATCCCCCGAAAACCGCGACCACGGGACCTCATACCCCTGCTGCTGCACATACTGAGCTAAATTCAGACTAGGTAACTCCTCACGAGACACCGAACACACCCAAACCGTCTCCTCCTCCCGTCTCTCCTTCCGCAACACCACAATACAGGGAAACGTATCCGCATCCTCAAAAATCGGTGCATGACCAAAATCAATAATTTGCTCAAACACCGTATGGGCCGCAAAAAACTCCCGTAACCCCTCCCCATATCCGGCCCGTAACCACTTATTGGTCACAATATACGATAACCGTCCCCCCTCCTTGAGCAACCGCACCCCCTGCTCATAAAAATAGACATATAAATCCGCCACCCCATCAAAGGCATGATAAACTTGCTCCAGATAAGCCTTAAACGGGGATAACAACTCCTGTCGCACATAGGGAGGATTACCAATCACCACATCAAACCCCCCCGTCGAGAGAATATCCGCAAACTCCCTCTCCCAGTCAAACGCAACCCTATCCACCTCTGGGTCACGAATTAAAGAATTTCCTAACTTAATATTCTCCGTTAAATCCGTTAACGGTTTCCCCTGCTTTGCAGTTTGTAACCAGAGAGACAACTTGGTGATCTCCACCGACTCCGGAGAAATATCCACCCCAAACAAATTATGCCGTAAAATCTGCTCACTAATCTCCTCCGTCTCCTCTCCCAACGCATCCGACACCTTTTTATATTCCCCCAACAAATAATCATAGGCCGCAATGAGAAACGCACCCGACCCACAAGCAGGGTCAAGGATACGCAAATTAGACAACACCTCCCGATACGCAACCCAACCCTCTCTCTCGTCGGCCTCCCTCTCCCGTATCTCCTCCCACTTCCGGTGCAGATATCCCCCCACCGTCACCCCGACAATATACTGGGTAATAAACGCAGGAGTATAAAACACCCCTTGCTGCTTCCGTTTCCCCCGTTTCTGGTCGTAGGTATCCCCCCTCGCAACCGCACGCAACTCCTCCAAGTCCGTCACCGACTGCTCAAAAATGCGGCCTAAAATATCAACCGACACCTCCGTTGCAAAGTCATACCGAGTCAACTGCATTAACTCCCCACAAATGCGGTCTGTCACCGTCAACTCCTCATCCAACAAAGGGTCATGTTTAAAAAGTCCCCCGTTATACCCAGAAATAGGGGGGTCTTCATTCCCCACATCCACCCACCGAAACACCGCTTTATAATTCTCCCAAATAGGACGGGGGTTGTAGGGGTCTTGATGGTCGTATGCGTTGCGAATAGTCCGACGAGGAAGGAGTCCCCGGTCTTCACAAAAGGCGATAAATAAAATACGGTCAAGGGTTTTTTGTGCTTTCTCAATTAAACTGGGGGTGCTTTCCTCTGTCGCAGTCCGTTGAAAGTGGGTGGTTAACTCCAGTCGTACCTGTTTATACTGTCGATAAAGCTCTTTGGTGACTTCCTCTTCTGCATCACTGGACTCGCTCATTAAACGATCAATACGAGAGGGACTATCGGGACTCTTTTCAGGGGGGAGAAAGTTGAGACGAGAGAGGAGGAAATAAAACCGCTTAAATGCCTCAAAGTCGAGCAAGTCTTCTAAAAAAAACTGCTCGTAATAGGCGGGAGTTTTACCGGTCTGATACAGTCGCAACTCCCGATAATTGGAGACAATCACCCATTGACAATCGGGGGTATAATTAGCATATCGCCACCCCTGATCAACGGGGGATTCTCCTTTCTTACTCCCTGGTTTATCTAAATCTATTTTTGCTCCTTTTAATTCAATAGGAGCAACAATTTTCCCCTGCAATTTCCGGTCAGGAGTAACCCCCGTAAACCGTCCCAACGCTGCATCTGCTGACCCTCCTCCGTCGGCAATAGCCGTCTCTGCGTGCAATTCCTAGGCTTTCCCTTTCCCCCCAATCACGGAACGATAGCCTAAAATGTTGGTAAAAATATCCTTTAAGAAATCCCCATGTAAAGAGGTTTCTTTAATATTATCTAATGTGCCATTTTTAAGCAACTTTACCCAGTTCTCAATAATCTCTTGCTTACGCTCAAAATCAGCAGGCAATTGAGCATTATTTAACCAATTATTGAGGGTTTTGCGGTGAAATAAAAAACGAGCTTTGGGGGAAGACATAAACAAAAACTAATTAAAGGGTACGCTTGCTTTAATTGACAAAACATATTATAATATAAATAAAACAATAATTTCGTAAATATGGGTAGAATCGTAACAAAGATTAGCATTTACAATCGAGGAGATCAAGTATTAGCAGAACGAAACTTAATCGCTCCTTCTGAAGTCCGTTCCTTAGAATTGAATGAAGTTTTAGTGGATACGGGAGCAACAACTTTATGTTTACCTGCGCCACAGATTGAACAATTGGGACTTTCCCTATTAAGAGAAGTCCCCGTCACTACTGCCCAAGGAATGGCAACAGCCCGCATTTTTCAAGATGCGAAACTCTCGCTATTTGGACGAGAAGGGACATTTGAATGTTTAGAACTTCCTGCGGATGCCGATCCCTTATTAGGCGTAATTCCGTTAGAATTTTTAGGCATTGAATTAGATTTAAAAAACCAAGAATTAAGACTTTTACCCCTTGATCCACAAGCCAGTTATTTAAGAATTTAGGGTCAGTGTCAATCAATTCCCCAAACCGTTAATGTCTTATTTTCTCCCACCGTTAACACCTGTTCACCTTCTCCCAGAATAGCCACCTGTTCCATCGCTGCAATTTCTGAGGTTTCTAGGGTGTGAAAGGTGTCCCCGGCATAAACATCCCAAAATTGAATCTTAGAATCCCGTCCCACACTCACCAACAACCGACCAAAAGGGGTAAATGCCATGGCCTTCACCGAGTATAAATGACCCGGAAACCGTCGTGTAATTCGTTGCGTCGAAATATCCCAGAGTAAAATATCCCCATACCATCCCGTTGTTGCCACGGTTAACCCATCGGGACTCAAGGCCGCACAGGCCGCATAACTCCTCAAAGTGATCGGACGATCGCGCGTTACCAAATCCCACACCTTCACCGTCTGGTCCCGACTACTACTCACCAACTGTTTCCCATCCGGACTAAACGCCAAATGAAGAATCGTCCCCCGGTGGGACCCCACCGTTAAATGTACCCCAAACGTCCCCACCAACTTCCCTTTCCGTAAATCCCAAAGATTAATCTTCGTATCCCCTCCCCCCGTCGCCAAAATCCCCCCATCCGGACTCACCGCAACTGCCGTAATTTCCCGTTGATGGCCATAAAAACAAAACTGCATCTCCCCCGACTGCCACACCTCAATGGCCGGAGTCCCCCCATTTTTGATGCGAATGAGATAATCCTCTTGGGTGACAGCATAAAGTTCCCGTGATCCCGCAGGGAGGCTGTAGAGTAGCGTTTCCCCTGCCCCAGGACACAAATAAACCCGCTTTCCCCGACGATAGGCCATCCGAGTCCCATCCGCACTCAACACCGTCCCAAAGCCCGTTTTCATCGTCTTAACCGGACTCAAGAGACGATAGGGCAAATATCCCCGCAACAAGCGACGCACCTGGGGATCAGCTTGCCGTTGTAACAGCATATAAGCCACGCGCTGCACCTCCAGCGCATCATCCGTTAACCCCTCCAACAACAAGGAAACCCCCTCTTGGCCATACTTCGCCACCGCTTGTAAGGCCGCCACCCGCACCTCCGCCACCGGACTGGCAAACCGTCGCTGAATGCCTGCCAACCCCCCCAACACCATCGCCCCTTGGGGGGCAAAATTCGGTGATCCGAGGACTGCATCATCCTCTCTCGGTTGTCGGGGTTGCGAGTTGGCCATAACTCCGGTTGCGGGATAGGTGCAAATACAGTGACTGTTACCCTCAGCGAGAATTAACTTAAAATATCTTGACGGACAGATCCCCCGTCAAAGAGGACAAACCATACTTCACTGGGGCTTTTATGGAAGTGGGTTACTTTAACGGTTTTTCCGGTATGGGGAAGGGTAATGTCATCTCCCGCTTTCAGATTCTCATTTTCTAAAATAAGGGGGGGTTTTTCCCGTTTCTTAGGTTTGCGACTGGGTTTAACAGATTTACCCCCACCACTGGGTTTACCCCCACTGGGTTTTTTCGGGGTTTTGGGCCGACTGGGAGGGGGAGACAGATTGGGAGATTTAGCTGTGGGTATCTCTTGTTTGCTGTCTCCTTCGGGTTTCGGGGGAGACTTGGGGGGTTTGGGCCGAATGAGTGCGTCTTTTTTGGCTTGTTCGCTTTGCTCTGCCATGAGTGCTTGGGTGTTGATGACTTTTCAGACTGTTTTAATACTACCGGACTTCGGTTTGATCATTCTAGTTCAGGATTGATTTTGAGAAAGGAAGGCAAAAAAGAGGCGTGGCATAGTATAGTTTGAACCATTCCAGCCCCAGAGGGACACAGAGGGGAGGGTTTTGTTTTCATTGGTCATTGTCTGATTATTTCAAGGACTTGGGGGTTTAGCGATGCAGCTTACACAAATTTCCGTTTATCCGATTAAATCTTGTCGAGGGGTGTCTCTGGAGTCCGCAGAGGTGACTTTGAAGGGGTTTAAGGGGGATCGGGAGTTGATGATTGTGGATGAAAATGGGATATTTATTACCCAGCGTCAATATCCCCAATTGGCGTTAATTGAAGTGGAACGAAAGGGGGAGACGGTGATGTTATCTAGTTGTACTGGAAGTCCGGCTGCGGTGACGTTTCCTTTAATACAAACGGGGGAGAAAGTTGGGGTAGAGATTTGGCGCGATCGCACCTTAGCCATTGATCAAGGAAACACCCCTGCCCAGTGGTTACAAGCCTTTTTACAAACCTCAAAAAATATCCGTTTGATGGGTCAATCTCCTGATCATATTCGACCCATTGATCCCCAATATTCCCCTTCTCCTCAGCATCCAGTTAGTTTTGCCGATGGCTACCCATTTTTACTCACCAATACGGCCTCTTTAGCAGAACTGAACCGCCGCATTAATGCCAATTATAATGATACAAGCCAAGCTGTCCCAATGAACCGTTTTCGCCCTAATTTGGTGATGGAAACGGAGCATCCGTTTATTGAGGATACTTGGACACAAGTGAAAATTGGCGAAGTGGTATTTGATGTAGTCAAACCCTGTAGTCGTTGTATCATTACCACAACAGATCAAAAAACGGCTCAACGCAACGAGTTAAAAGAACCGTTAAAGACGCTTAGTACCTTCCGTCAAAAAGGCGGAAAAATCTTTTTTGGACAGAATTTAATTCCTCGTAATACTGGGGTAGTGAGGATATTTGATGAAGTTTTGGGTAATGGATAATTGGTAATGGGTCAGGGTGCTAAGAAACCCGGTTTCTCCTTATAATAACTCTTGTCTAATATCTTTGTGTCTAATATCTTTGTGTTCTTTGTGTCTTTGTGGTTCAACCCTCCAACTCTCAACTAAGCAGTTACGCATTTAAATGGGGATACCGTAGCGACCCAGATAGTCCCATTACAAGATTTCTGGGATTTTTGATGTTTAGGTTTAGATAATGAACAGCTTATTTTATCCTTAAAACAAGAGTTTTCAACCCTAATTAAACAAAGATCGTCGCCACAATAACCAGCGTTTTCTAAGACGATTGAACCATGTTTTTTTATTCCAGCGATCGCGCTTCCAAGCTAAAGCCGTTTGTCTAACAATTTCTGATAAACTGGGGGAGAGTTGCGGAAACTTTAACAGTTGATTTAAATGGAGTTTATTTTGAACCGCAACTGCTAAAATATCCACCACCTCTGCCGCTTGCGTCCCAACCACAGTTGCCCCTAATATTGTACCATTTCGATGGATAATTAATTTACAAAATCCGGTAGTTTTTTCAGTTAAAATGGCTTCAGCATTATGCTTGAATTGTTGCCGATAAATTAACGCTTTTTTCCCATACCGTTGTTTCGCTTGTCGGGCTAAAAGTCCCACTTGGGAAAGCTGGGGAGAGGTAAAAATCCCCCAAGGGATGCCATAATATTGGGTGGAAAATAGGGGGAGATAGAGAGCATTTTTTAACGCAATGCTGGCTTCATGTTGGGCAATATGGGGCTGATGATATCCCCCTAATAATGTCCCACAGGCATAAATTTTAGAGTTAGTTGTTTGTAACAGTTGGTTAGTGAGAACTTTGCCATTTTTAACGGTGACTCCGACCCCAGTTAAATTTAAATCTTTCACATTAGCTTGGGGGGGAGTAGCCCAAATAATTTCCTGGGCAGAAATAGCATAATCTCCGGCCTGTATCCAGCATTGTTGATCCAGTTTTTTGACTTGTAAAACGGGGGACTGGGTATAAATTTTAACACCGTTGGCTTCGAGTTGTGCTTGTAACAGTTGAACCGCTTCTAAGTCTTCATTGGGGAGTAACCCTTTGTCAGCGACTAGGGTGACTTCTTTCCCCAATTGTTGTAAACTTTGGGCTAATTCTAACCCTTGGGGAGTTCCCCCAACAATGAGTAATTGGGAGGGGAGTTTTGTAAGTTGATCCTGTTCCCAAAGTTGGTCAATAGTTAAGCCTAAATTTGCCGATTCTGGGGGAGGGGTGACGGTTGTTCCTGTGGCGAGTAAATAAGCCCGCGATCGCAATTTTCTCCCCTTGACAATAAACCCCAATTGGGGTAAACGGCAAAAGTCACCATTGCCTTCAATCCAATCAATGCCCAAAGCACTTAAAATAGCGGGTGCAGTTTGAGCATTTAAGGTACTAACAGCTTCTTGGAGAGATGCGATCGCAGTATTCCATTGTAACCCCCGAATTTCCCCTTCAATCCCCCATTGGGGCCATTGTTCCGCCGTTTGTTGCACGGTCCCCAAATGACTCAACCGACGCAACGGGTCATTTTTCCCAGAAGACCCCCCTCCCTGACTCACCAACGCCACCCGCGCCGCCAAGGCCGCCGCCGTCATCGCCGCATAAATTCCTTCTGGGGTACTACCAATTATGACTAAATCATACATTTTGGGGTTATTTGTTATTTGTTATTTGTTATTTGTGAAATAGGGAACAAGGAACAGAGAACAGGGAACAGGGAACAGAGAACAGGGAACAGGGAACAGTAAACAGTAATGTTGTTTGTTCTGGGTTCTTTGTTCTCCCCCATCTCCCCCATCTCCCCTTTGTGTCCTTTGTGTCTTTGTGGTTCACCCATTACCAATTACCAATTACCCATTACCCATTACCCATTACTCATTACCCAATACAACGCATTTAAAAGTTGTTGATTTTCTCGTTCTGTGCGGATAGCGATGCGAAAATAGCCTTCGCCCAACTCTGGAAAACTGAGACAATCTCGGATTAAAATACGAGAGCGTCGGAGTAATGCCGCCTGTAACCGGGAAGTCTGCATTTCACTCTCCACTAACAGAAAATTAGCGTATCCTTTCAGGGGGGACAGTCCGCTAATATACTGTAATTCCTCAAATAACATCGATCGCGCTAAAGGAAGCCAATTCCAGGTTTGCTGTTGAAAAATACTATCCTGGAGAACCGCCACCCCTGCTTCTGCGGCCAAACAATTAATCGACCAGGGATCGCGCATTTTTTGCCACCGTTGCAAGCGGTCCGGGTGGGCCACCGCATAGCCTAACCGTAACCCCGGTAAACTGTAAAATTTGGTCAAAGACCGCAAGACCACCAGTTGAGGATATTGGGGGATGTAGGGGATTAAACTTTCTTGCTCAGAGGGGGCGAGAAAGTCCATAAACGCCTCATCCACCACCACAAGGTCAAATTTATCCAACAGGGGTAAAATCTCGCTCACCGTCCATAAATGCCCCGTAGGATTGTGGGGATTATTGAGAATTAACCCAGAGCGCGGTTTTGGATAAGTGGGGAGACAAGCCAAGGAGGGGTAGTCCTCAAGGGATAATAGACAAGTCTCCACCTGCCCAGAAAACGCCTGTAACGCCCTGGTATAGTCATTAAAAGCCGGAGTGGGGAGATATGTTACCCGATATTGAGCCAACTCCCACCCCGCCCAAGTGAGCAACTCCGCCGCCCCATTGCCAGGTAAAATCCAACTGGGTGAGAAATGATGGAATCGCGCGATCGCATCTCTTAACGTCGTATAATTGGGGTCTGGATAGGCCGTCAGCGACTTTAACCCCCGTTGAATGGCAGCGATCGCACTTTGGGGCGGTCCTAGGGGATTAATACTGGCCGAAAAATCCACAATAGCATCAGGGGAACAGCCGGCCAGTTCTGCTGCCCATGCAATATTCCCCCCATGCTTTGGTCGTTGCACTTCCTTTCTTACTGGTGACTCCGTTACTCAGTTTCCGAGGAAACTTGGTCTTTAAACAGTTTTCCCGCAGAAAAGGCCGGAATACGAGTGGCCTTAATCTCCATTTTCTCACCCGTTTTCGGATTGCGGCCTTCCCGTGCCTTGCGATCGCGGGGTTCAAACGAGCCAAACCCCACTAAAGTTACTTTATCGCCTTCTGCCACGGAATCCATGATCGTCTCAATGGTCGCAGCGATCACAGAATCCACCTGTTTCTTCGTGATGCCTGTTTTTTGATGCACTTGATCGACTAACTCACCTTTGTTCATATCTAGCTCCTATTGTCTGGCTTTCGTTATCAGGGAACTCCCAAAATAAGCTCAAAAAAAAGAACCACTACAGCATCAGCAGGAAGACCCATGGCCAAAACCTGCTGAAATTCCTGTAGGCTCAAACTTACACGCTCCTCATTCTACGCTCTGTCGGCTCGTTCTGGATCGCTCTCAGTATGAATTTATTAGTTTTTTTGGCAAATTTGGGGTTTATTGTGGGTTATGGGGAGATGGGGGAGGTAGGGGAGATGGAGGAGGTGGGGGAGAACTCAAACTATTTCTGTGAACAACCCAAAAGCAGTCCAGACTATATTAGAGGGAACAATGACAGGATTTTCCATGGAACATAGCCTAGAAATGCAGGAAGTTGCGATCGCCATTAATGTCGCCGACTTCAACCCCGGTTCTTTTAATCTCGATTTTTTAAAAATGAGTGGCATTATCCCCAAAGACTGGGAATTAGTCCAACAACCCGTCTTAAATAATGCTCTCTCCCAGATCAGCTTTACCAATGGGGTGAATATCATCGCCCAACCCCGCACCATCACCTTTCTCGAAGCTATCAATAAGCGGGAACTCTCGGCCATTCTAGCCCCACGGGTAGCCCGACAATGTTTAGATAAACTGGCCCATGCAGAATATAGGGGAGTTGGCATCAACCCGAAAATTCTGATTGGCTTTCCCCAACAAGAGGATGCGGCCCGCAAATATATTGTGGAAACCCTCTTAGCTCCTGGGGAATGGCGAGAGTTTGGCCAGGCCCCCCTCAAAGCATCTATTAATCTAAGTTATCAACTGAGTCGGTGTCCGTTGAGTTTAAATATTACAGAAGTTCGCTTACAACAGCCACAACAGGGGTCTATCCCTGCCTTACTCTTTACCGGAGGGTTTGCCTACAGTATCCCCAAAGAACACCAATCCCAAAAAGCTGCCTATTTGAAAAAACGGATCAGCAATTGGCAAGGGGATTTTGAGGCGTTTCGAGAGATGATTCACAAAAAGTTCTTAGGCGAAAAACGCACTCTCTTTCCCAATCAAATTTTATAGAGGGTTATCTATTGGTGACAAGTTAAGATAACCTATTTTTGGTCAAATATTTAGGAGCATCGGGAGAGAGAGAAGCATTGAAACTAAAATTGTAGTCCTAAGAGTCTCAGCCCTCTTGCTAAAAAATTCCTTAAAATTTGAACATATTGATCAATGACGACTAACAGAACTGGACTGCTTAGGTACAATCAAGGTGAAAACTCCCATCGCTCAAGGTCAAAGCATATCCCATCCTTGAAAGGGATGGGTGTTCAAGATCACGGTTCGTAAAGGAGATTCTGCTTTTATTCTGGGATACCTCCCCCTGAAGACCGTGGTGTTGTGCGAAATTGTCTAAATTGGGTCTGCGAGGGTTGGACAGGCTGCTCTAACGCTCTATGGAGACGGTTAGAGACGCTCAACCGTTGAATGATAACCCTGTTTTCTTATGCCTCACTTTCCTTTCCGTAACCTTCCTCTCCGTTCTGTTTTGGTCATTCCCTTTGTACTGCAAGTCTGTGCGGCGGTTGGCTTAACAGGGTATTTATCCATTCGCAATGGACAGAAAGCGGTGAATACGTTGGCCAGTGAACTCCGCAGTGAAATTGTAGCCCGCATTGATCAAAAACTGTTCTCTCTGCTTAATATTCCTCTGCAAGTCAATCAAAATACGACTTCTTCGGTCCGCTTAAAGTTACTCAATTTACAGGATTATCCCACCCTAGAACGGTATTTTTGGAATCAGTTGCGACAATTTGAGGCGTTAACTTTTATTAGTGTGGGGACTGAGACGGGGTATTTTGTCGGGGCCGAACGTCAAGGGGATGGGTCTTTGGATATTTTGCGTAAGACTCCCCAAACCCAAGGCCGTTTAGAGGATTGGACAACGGGCGATCGCGGCAATCGTCTTCAATTAAGAGATTTTACCCCAAAGTATAACCCCCGTGGTCGGCCTTGGTATAAAGTGGCCGCAGAAGCAGGACAACTGCAATGGAGTGAGGTTTATGGGTTGACAACGACGCAACGATTAGCCATTTCGGCCAATCAACCAATTTATGATCAAGGGGGAGAATTGTTGGGGGTGAGTAGTGTTGATCTCGCGTTGGCCGATATTAACCGCTTTTTGACCCAGTTAAAAATCGGGGAAACCGGGGAGACGTTTATTATGGAACGGTCGGGGTTATTGATTGCGGCCTCTACTGGAGAACCATTATCGACGACCAACGGACAGCGACAAAATGTAATTACCTCTCCCTCTCCTCTCATCCAAGTCACCAGTCAATATATACAGGACAAATTTGGCAGTTTTCAACCCATTCAACAGACGCAACAGTTTAAGATTCCGGCCCGTCTCTCTGCTGCGGGAGATATCGGCCAACAACGTTTGTATGTTCAGGTGACTCCCCTACAACAAACCGGAGGGATTGATTGGCTGATTGTGGTGGTGATTCCGGAATCGGATTTTATGGCGGAAATTAACGCCAATACCCGGACTACGATTATACTCTGTGTTGTGGCGTTGGCGGTGACGATTGGCCTCAGTGTTTTAACGGCCCGTTGGATTAGTCAACCTATTTTACAACTGAGTCAAGCTAGTCGTGCGATCGCGCAAGGCAATTTAAATCAACAAGTCCACAACCAAGCCATTCGAGAATTAGAGGTTTTGGGGAAAGCCTTTAACCACATGGCCCAACAACTGAAAGCCTCTTTTGACGCATTACAAGACGCGAATAACGACCTTGAACAACGGGTTTTAGCCCGTACCGCAGAAGTCCAAGAACAACGGTTATTTTTACGTACAGTGATTGATAATGACCCCAATTTAATTTTTGTCAAAGATTGGGACGGTCGCTTTATTTTAGTGAATGAAACCCTCGCACAGATTTACGGGACAACAGTAGAGGAATTATTGGGGAAAACTGACGCTGATTTTAACCCGAATCCCTCCGAAGTGGAACAGTTTTTAGCTTGGGACCGAGAGGTGATGACCACGGGACAACGACAAGTGAGTGAAGAAACCTTAACCGATAGCAAAACTGGGGAGGTTTACCATTTATATACCATTAAACAACCGCTACAATCTCCCCAAGATCAAAGTTTACAAGTGTTAGGGGTTGCCACCAATATTACAGACCGGAAACAGTTTGAAGAAGCACTTCAAGAGGCCAAGGAGGCCGCTGATACGGCCAACCAAGCTAAAAGCGAGTTTTTGGCTAATATGAGTCACGAGTTACGCACCCCCCTCAATGGTATTTTAGGCTATGCCCAAATTTTACAACAGGCCAATGATCTCCAGCCCCATCACCGGAAAGGGGTACAAGTCATTCAACAAGCGGGAACGCACTTGTTGACGTTAATTAATGATATTTTAGATTTGGCTAAAATTGAAGCTCGGAAAATGGATTTAGTCCCGAAAGACTTTCATTTTCCTGCTTTTCTCACCGGGGTGGCAGAAATTGCCCGCATTCGGGCAGAAAATAAAGAGATTAATCTCTATTATCAGGTTGACCCTCACATTCCCCAAGGAGTTTTTGCGGATGAAAAACGCTTGCGCCAAGTGTTAATTAATTTATTGGGTAATTCGGTTAAATTTACCCATCAAGGGAGTGTCACTTTTCAGGTACAAGTGTTAAACTCTGGAGAGGAAGAAAAGCAATCTCTTTCAGGGTCTCCGCATACTGCGACTACTCTAATCCGTTTTTTAATTCGGGATACAGGAGTAGGAATGAATGAGCAACAATTGGCTAAAATCTTTCTCCCTTTTGAGCAAGTAGGAGCGAAGTCTCAACAGTCTGAAGGGACAGGGTTAGGATTATCAATTTGTCTCAAAATTGTGGAAATGATGGGGAGTGAAATTAAAGTGGAGAGTGAGGAGGGGGTGGGGAGTACCTTTTGGTTTGATGTTGAATTGCCTATTTCTCAGGAGTGGATTCAAGCAGCGATCGCATCTGACCAAGGCAAAATTATCGGCTATACTGGAGACTCACAAAAAATTCTAATTGTGGATGATCAAGTAGTCAATCGTTCAGTGTTACGGGAAGTTTTAACCCCCTTGAGGTTTGACATTGCAGAAGCGGACAATGGCCGGGAGGGGTTACGGTTATGGGAGTCTTTTCAACCGGATTTAATTATTACAGATATTGTGATGCCAGAGGTGAATGGGTATGAGATGGTTAAACGTATTCGTGAAGATGATCCCAATTTACCCATTATTGCATCGAGTGCCAGTGTTTCTGCAACAGATCAAAGTGAAGCAAAACGGATAGGGTGTAATCAGTTTTTGGCGAAACCCGTACAAATGGAAGAGTTATTTAAGATATTACAGAAGTTTTTATCATTGCAATGGGTTACAGAGTCGAAACCCGAAGATCAGGGTAATTTTTCTAGGAGGACACAAGATGATGCTCAACTCCATTTCCCCCCTCCCCAAGCGTTACAAGGAATGCTTTATGCGGCTAAAATTGGTGATATTGATGCAGTCGAAACCGAGGCCGAACAATTTAAACAGCTTGATCCCAAATATCATGAGTTTGCCACCCAAATTTTAGAGTTGGCTCAAGAGTTTGATGATCGTCGGATTTTGATATTACTAAATCGCGCCATTTCTACGTCAGGAAAATAGTTAAATCAATTAACAATTAACAATTAAGAGTTAACGTAATCGTAGGTTGGGTGAAGCGTAGCGTAACCCAACACCCCCAAGGTGGAAAATATATTGCATCAGTATTTCAGAAGAAAAATAAGCTCTCAAGAGCTTACTACGAACGCGCTAGAAACTATCCTTGTTGGTTGTCCCATAAGACCGCTAAATAATCAATGGCCGCTTCTAACTTGGACGGGTAATTATAGGCAAATTCCTCAAACCATAACCCCTCATCTGAATAGGGGTCTAATTCATTTAACCATTGTTTCGCCTTCTTCTCTAAGGCTTTACGACGTTGTTGTTTTTTCCATTCTTGCTTACGTTGTTCTTGAATGAATTGTTCTTGATTTTTTAACCGTTCTTCAACAATTTCCCCCTCTTTTTGCTGCTGTTGGAAACCTTGCATCATTTCGGTTAATTGTAAATCAGTTTGGGGATTCGTGGGGAGTGGAGACTGTTGTTGTTTTTCGCTGAAGTCTGCTTGTAAGTCAGCTAATAATTGGTCAGTTTTAGCCGAAACCGGGGGTTGTTTAACGGGAGTGTCTGGTTGACGTTGGGAGAGTTGCGCTTGGAGTTCGGCTAAATTATGATTAACTGGGGAATTCTCCTGAGATGGGGGTTGGGCGGGTTTTGAGGATTGAAACTTGGCTAAGTTTTGGTCAAGGTCGCTGGTTTCTGAGGGAGCTTGTTGGGTAAACTGGGCTTGCAGGTCTTCTAAGGCACGACTGGTTTGATCGGCCTGAGAATCATCATTCTGAGCCGTCTGGGAGTCACGAGAAGGCGGGTTTGAGGACATAGACGGGTTGGGAGTCGTTTGCTGAAATTTTGCCTCGATATCGGCAAATAGATTAGACTCCGGTTGAGACTGTTCCGGTTGAGTGTTCCCTTGTTGCTGTTTGTGGGTAAACTCAGCTTTCAGTTGTTCGAGGTGGTCATCCAAAGAACTCATGATCTGGGATTATGGGATTATGCGATCGCCTTAAATAATTCTTGGGTGAGGCTAGTTGTCTCCATTGTATCGAGGGAAACGCAATCCACAATATTAAACTTGACTCCCGCTTCTTTCAGTTGTTCGTCTAAGGTATCTAAAAACTGACTCGCTTGGGTATCTGTTCCCACCTGGATAAACGAAAGGCGGATTTCTTCGGAATGTTCTAAATTGCGCGAGATTTCGGCTAAAATGCGTAAGACGGCCTTGCGATCGCGGATTGTCCCATCCGTCACCACCAAAAACATCTCCCCATTGGGTTGGGCCATCCCCATATCCCGACGCTGAAAATAATTGTGCATCGCATCATCCAACACCCCGGCCAACTCCGTATGGCCTGACGGAGTATTCTCGTGGAAAATACGCTCGACTTGTTCCGACGTAACATGATCATAGCGACGGAAGCGACCCGAAAACAGATACACGGTAATCCCATCAGGATCAGCTTCCTCGCATTTCTGCGCTAAAGCAAGGGTGGACTCCTGCATAATTTGCCAGCGACTTTTCCCCGTCTGTGGTTCGATCTGTGACATACTGCCACTTTTATCGATAATAAGCGTATAATCTCGCCAATTTAGCATTCCAATTCCCTTGCTTTGTGCATCTCTAAGCCGCCGTTAATACCGATTTTAACGGTTGCCAACGAAAATATCGTTCTCCTCCCAATTCTAAAACCACTTTAATTTTAGGTTCTTGTTTCGGCAAATTGCTCAGATAGTCGATTTCTTGGCGAGAGAGAACAATCCCATCCACAATCCACAATACCAGTCCTCTCGCATCACTGGGGAGGGATTCCAGTTGACTCAAAGCCAAAGCAGGGACAAAATAAACTGGCCCCACACAGGCTTTATTACCAATATCTTTTTTCCCCAAATGCGGGGGACGAACTCCGTGGGTGTCGGTAAGATAGGCACTCAAGTCTCCCAGTCCTCGCGCACTGAGATGATAGGTTCTATACCCTTTGGTTCGTAACCGTCGTTGATAGCGTCCTTCAAACCCTCCTTCGAGGGGAGCATAAACGCCTAATGCGCCGTGGTCTTCTAATTCCCGGATAAATTTATTCCCAGTTGTCAGCAGTGGCATGGGTTTCGCTTTTGTGATAAGTCTGTCGCTCTATTATAGGGGGCGGTGATCTGCCCAATCAACTGTCTGGGGGGAGAATTCCTGAACAATTCCTCCTGAAGCCTAGGTTTGGGATTCTTGCGATCGCGCTTTCCCCCGTTATACAATGGGAGACTGTGGCTTATTTCAGACCCTAAGCCTGATCAGAAAAAATCTTAGCTGCCCAACCAATCAAAATAATTCGTAATCACTCGGAGAAACTATGGCCAAGCGCATACAAGTCGTATTAAACCAAGATGTCAGTAAACTGGGACAAGACGGAGATGTCGTAGAAGTCGCCCCCGGTTATGCTCGGAACTATCTCGTCCCCAAAGGCTTCGCCATTCCCGCCACCCCTGCCATTTTACGGGAAGTAGAACGCAGACGGGAAATGGAACGGCAACGGCAACTCGAAATCAAACAACAAGCCGAGTCTCGCAAAACCGCCTTGGCCACAGTTGGTCGTCTCGTCATCCGCAAACAAGCCGGGGAAGAAAAAGCCATCTTCGGAACCGTCACCAACCAAGATATTGCCGATGTAGTGAAAGAACAAGCGGGACAAGATATTGACAAACGCAACGTCACCCTCCCCGAAATTCACCAATTAGGCAATTATCAAGTCGAAATCAAACTACACCCCGAAGTCACCGCAACCGTAGATATCGAAGTCGCCCCTCTCTAGGAAGTATCAGACAGGAAATGGGGGAGCATCGGAAGCATCGGGAGACTTAAAACAGTAGGTTGGGTGTAACGGAGTGAAACCCAACCTACAATTAACTCCCAACTCCCCCAACTCCTAAAAAATATTCTCAGTTGTTTAATTTTGTTGCAAATGCCAACGGAAGACGCTAACATTGTCAATAAGTCGTATTTGCCGAAAATTTATGCTTCCCTACACTGCGAGTACCCTGAAAGCAGAACTCAACGCACGGGGATGGCGTTTAACGCCACAACGGGAAAAAATTCTGCACGTTTTCCAAAATCTCCCTCGGGGCAATCATTTGAGTGCCGAAGAACTGCACGAACTACTAGAAAAGCGAGAAGAAGGGGTTAGTTTATCCACCATTTACCGCAGTGTGAAGCTCATGGCGAGGATGGGCATTTTACGAGAATTAGAATTAGCAGAAGGACACAAGCACTACGAACTGAACCAACCCTATCCCCACCATCATCACCACATGGTCTGTGTTCAGTGTAACAAAACGATTGAATTTAATAATGATTCCATCCTCAAACATAGTTTAAAACAATGTGAGAAAGAGGGATTACAACTCATTGATTGTCAATTAACGGTGACAACCATTTGTCCAGAAGCCTTACGTTTAGGGTGGCCGTCTGCATTACCGAGTAATTGGTCTTGTTCTCGCTCTATTTCTGAAAGTTCCTCCTCTGAACTCCCCTTAGTTGAGCCAACAGAGCAAGAAGAAGAAGAATAGAGTATTAAACGCACAAGAATTTTTTATTCTGTCTCAGACAGAACACCTATTGAAATGAATTAATTAGCATGAATTAATCAGACTAAAAAAATGCTCATTCGTCATTATAGGTTCATAGTAAGCTATTTTGCATTTAAATTAGTATGTGATAGGAGGGAACAGGGAAAGGAATTAGAGTATTTTTTCCTCACTTGAAGAAACCCAGTTTAAAAGTGTTTTACCTAAGACCATTTAGGGCTTACAATAAATGGACTCTATACCAGTCAAACGTATTTTATCCTAAGCATTCAGAGACTTTTGATCGGTTCGTAGTAAGCCCTTTAGGGCTTCTTTCCCCTCTAACCGTATAACAGCGATATTTTTATTAATTTTCTGAGGTTTCCCAACCCGTTTTAACGGGTTTAAGCTCTTAGCCTTGGGTTTGAACCCAAGGCGTATTTACTATAATCACTGGGTCAACCTATATTAAATTATTTAGAGGGGAGCAAGATTTTTAATTTTCCGATAGGTTTCCCAACCCGTTTTAACGGGTTTAAGCTCTTAGCCTTGGGTTTGAACCCAAGGCGTATTTACGAACCTATAATCACTGGGTCAACCTATATTAAATTATTTAGAGGGGAGATTAACTTTACTCGCTGGTGGCCAGTTGAAACGCGAGGGCTTTTTTCTTCATCATTTGAAAAATATTGTAAAACCCGTTCGCACGAGACGGGGTTAAGCTCACTTTTAACCCCGTTTCTTCGATAAAATCGGGAGTCACTTTTAAAATTTCTTCCGGAGTTAACCCATTTAATCCTTCAATCAGGAGTGCCACTAAACCTTTCACTAATTGTGCGTCAGAGTCCCCTAAATAGCTCACTTTACCGTCTTCTAGATCGGCGGTGATATACACTTGAGACACACAGCCTTGGACTTTATTTTCTGGGATTTTGCCCTCCTCTGGGAGGGGTTGCAGTTTATTCGCCAAAGAGAGCAGTTGTTGATAGCGTTGTTTGGGGTCTTTACGCCGTTTAAATTTCTGGACAATCCGATCTAATTTTGGGGGAAGATAAGTCTCTGATGACATAATTTAGAACTGTTGCACCTAAGATAACCAGTGATCACAATTCCCAGTGTAACAAGAGTTTGATCCGACTGAATCTATATTCAGAAAGGGTTTAGAATTCTTGGGTTGCCTCGCCTTGCCTAGACGATTCCGCTAAAATAACGGCTAATGTCCCTCTTGTTGCTCCTATGCTCAAACGTCAAACCAGTGGTGAAGTTGCTTGTCTGTCTTGTCGTCAACAGGTGTCGGTGAAAGAAACCCGTTGCCCCCACTGTGGCCGCAAAAACCCCAGTCTGTGGGGCTATGCTCAGACGTTACAACAGTTTGGCCTAGATTTAGGGGTGGTTTCCCTCATTACTTGGGGGTGTATTGGCTTATATCTTGTGACTCTGGTGGCGGATTGGCAGAATATTGGCATGAGTGGGGGATTTTTGGGGTTTTTGTCGCCGAGTTTGGCCAGTTTGGTGGCCTTTGGGGCGACGGGGGCAATGCCTGTGTTTGCCCTACACCGTTGGTGGACCGTGTTGAGTGCCACTTGGTTACATGGGAGTTTGCTGCATATTGCCTTTAATTTACTCTGGGTGCGTCATTTAGCCCCGGATATTGCCTATGGGTATGGGGCGGCGCGGTTGTTGATTATATTTATTCTGTCGGGGGCGACGGGGGCATTTTTAACCAGTGGGGCCGGGGAATATCTGACGGGGTTTTTAAGGGGTGCGCCTCTGGCTGTGGGGGCTTCTGGGGGGGTGTTTGGGTTGTTTGGGGCCTTGGTGTCTTATGGCCATGCGACTCAAGACACGGTTGTGCGCAAGACGGGGTTAGTCTATGCGCTGGTGGGGTTTGTGTATGGGTTATTAGTGCCGAATGTGGATAATTGGGGGCATTTTGGCGGGTTTTTGGGGGGGTTATTGTTAACTCAGTTACCGGGGTTTCATCCCCTGCAACCGGAAAAACAGTGGCATTGGTTGGGGGCGGTTGTTTTGTTTCTGTTGACGGTGGGGAGTGTGGTTTTTTCGGTGGTGCATCTTTGGTTGTTGGCGAGGGGTTAATGGGGAAGATATACCTTGGGTTGAAACCCAAGGCTAATAGCTGAAACCCGTTAAAAACGGGTTAGGGAAACCGAGAGAATGTTCAATATTGAACCGTCTAAAATCATTGGCTGGGTTCGTTTTAGAGAGTAGTTGGTGCGATTGAACTGTTATACTGTCAGGGGCTAAATAAGCTGGCAAGCGAGCTTACTAGGAAGGGGTTAAAATTCATCGGGTGGGTTAATTCCTGTTTTGTTTTCTCCGATATCTTGTTTCTTGTACTGTATTTCCTAATCCCTGTACTACGCCTTGACCAATTAAGCCAATAGCGCGACCAATGACTTGTGTTAGAATGTAAACGACTCCACTTCCGGCAAAGGAAATAATTGCTCGTAAACGGGGAGCGATCGCATCCCTAAATTCTAAAGCAATCGTCACCCCCCAACGCAGTCCTGTCAACTGTTCTAACTCCTCTAAACGAGGGGCATAAATTTTAGTCATCCGCACCTGATTTCCGACTAAAATAAATAAGCGATATTGACTCTCAAAAATGGCTTTTGGTTCACCAAAATATTGATTCTGTCGATATTGCCAAGACAAGTCATTTCGCAAGCGGGCAATTTCCCGTGAGGAAAGGAATTGACGCTCATACAAAATATACTTTAACTGCTCGGCTTCTGCAAATTCATTTAAAATTAACTGGACTGAACCATTGGCAATATTTAATAATAAATGTTCTAACCAGAACATAACCCGTTTTTTGGCTTCTGGGGAGTCGTAGGGATAGGGGATATTATCAATTTTAACGGGACTGGCAAATAAAAAATAAGCGCATAAATCCACCACAAACGGGATTTTCTGTAACCGCGTTTCATCCAAGGATGCAGTATTCCGAATGACTCGATCTACCAAGGAAACCGACTCCTCAGAAGGGGGGCAATATTTCCGTAAAAACTCTAATGTAGTATTCTGCCACAACTCCCGCACGATTAACATTTTCTGTGCGTCTAACTCCCCTTCAGTGACTTGGAGAAACTGCAATTCCTCGATAATTTTCTCCCATTGCTGAACCGCCAAATACAGCAACTCTTGGCGTTTATCCGGTTGCAGAATATCGAATTCCATGCGCACCCCGGTCTTATTGTCAACCCCAAAATGAACTTTATTTAAGACTTCTTCCACAACCGAAGGTTGACGGACAATGGCGGAATTTTCGGGAACCTCCGAGGCTTCATTTTCGGGGAGTTGAGGAGGGGGAGACTGGGGGGAGTCTGGGGGCGTTAAAACGACTTCAACGGGCAGTAATTGATCCACTAACCATTGGGCGGCCTTGAGTTCCCGTTGGCGACCTTTCCAGAACACCCAATCGAGGGTGGTGAGTTGTTCTTCTTGGTCGAATTTTTGCTCAATCTCTTGTAAACTTTCCCGAATTTGGGCTAACCCTAAACGACGGAGGTTATATAACCAACGGGGAGGGGGTTTGGGGACATTGAGAGACCCAGGGGAGGGGGTTTGGGGAGTCCCGGAGAATTGCCAAACGGTTTCTCCTGTGGCAATCTGTTGTAGGGTACTGGCGATCGCATCAATACTTGACCCCTTGGGCAAATAGGCCGCCACCCCCGATGCTTGTAAAGCCAGTAATAACCGCCGATCCTGGAGTGCGGTGAGGAGTAAAATGGGAACATCAGGATATTGTTCCCGGATATCCTGAATAAAGGAAAGCGGGTCAAAACCATCTTGAGTCGATAAGACCTCCACTGCCATCACCAAATGGTCTCGCTGTGCCACCTCTGATAAGCGAGAGAGGGCGTTCTCCGTCTCCACCGCATCAAGAACCGTAACCTCCGCAACTGTCGCTAAAGCGGTAGCTAACCCCAAACGAAACACCGGGTCATCTTCAACTAATAATAAATCAAGGGAGCGATCGCTCATAACACTTAGACAACACCTCCCCCAAGGAGGCATGACGGATCAAAGCATAATTCCAGCTTACAAGAAATTGTCCTCTGCTTGGGAGTAAACAGTAAGCAGTAAGCAGTAAACAGTAAACTGCAATCTGCATCCCGTAAATGTGAGCAAAGCAGCAGAAATCCTCAAACCACAGACAATATCCTAGTGACATCCTCCCATAATTTGCAACAATAGACCCATAAGCCCCCTTACATGGCTACAGTTTCATCATGGATATCGGTATTCCAAAAGAAATCAAAGACCAAGAATTTCGCGTCGGATTAACTCCCAGTAGTGTGCGTGTCCTCTGTGAACAACAGCATAACATCTTCGTAGAAACCCAAGCCGGACTCGGTTCAGGGTTTCGGGATGAAGACTACCAAAACGCCGGGGCCAAAATCGTCTCCTCCGCCAAAGAAGCCTGGGATCAGCAGATGGTGGTTAAAGTAAAAGAACCCCTCCCCTCCGAATATCCCCTGTTAAAACCCGAACAAATCCTTTTTACCTTCCTCCACTTAGCCGCAGACCGTCAATTAACCGAAGCGATACTTAAAGCGGGTATTATTGGCATTGCTTACGAAACCGTAGCCCTAGACAACGGCCAACTCCCCCTCTTAGCCCCCATGAGTATCATTGCAGGCCGTTTATCCGTACAGTTTGGGGCGAGATACTTAGAAAAACAACAAGGAGGACGAGGAGTCCTTTTAGGGGGAATTCCTGGAGTCCGTCGGGGTAAAGTGGTGATTCTCGGTGGGGGTGTCGTCGGGACCGAAGCTGCAAAAGTGGCAGTCGGACTAGGCGCACAAGTCCAGATTATTGATATTAATGTCAATCAATTAAATTATCTCGAAACCCTCTTTGGGAAACAAGTGGATTTACTCTACAGTAACCCTATTCATATTGAAGATGCCGTCCGAGAGGCGGATTTACTGGTGGGGGCGGTATTAGTCCCCGGAAAACGTCCTCCCACTCTCGTTTCCCGTGATTTAGTTGCCCAGATGCGTCCTGGTTCAGTTATTGTGGATGTGGCGGTCGATCAAGGGGGATGTATTGAAACGCTGCGGCCTACCTCCCACAGTAATCCGACCTATGTAGAAGAAGGGGTGCTTCATGTCGGTATTCCCAATATGCCAGGGGCTGTTCCTTGGACGGCAACTCAGGCGTTAAATAATAGTACCTTACCCTATGCGGTGAAGCTGGCTAATCACGGGTTAGCGGCGTTAAGTCAAGATCAAGTATTAGCCGGAGGACTGAATGTGAAAAATCACCAGTTAGTCCATCCTGCGGTTAAAGAGGTTTTCCCAGATTTGGGTAAGTCATGATGTGATGGGGGAGATGGGGAAGATGGGGAGTAACTACTGTTTACTGTTTACTATTTACTGGTTACTCTCGGTGAAACTAAAAATCGCTGAAAGTTGGCTAAAAGCCTTGCTGTGATTAGTTTCTGTCCTTCTTCTTAGGTTAACTTCCTCCTTATTCCAACATCTGCCATCTGCCATCTGCCTTCGGATGCTGGTTACTGTTCCCAGTTCCGGAGTTCCCTGTTCCCTTGTTCACAAACAACAAACCCTTAATTAACAAAGACTTCTCCTTGTTCATTAATTTGTACGGCTAAATCTTCTCGGGCCATGTGGTCTGCTTCGACTAGGACTAATTCTAATTGACCGGGGGTTGCTGTGGCGCGGGGGATGGCGTTGATGAATCCGCCGTCGGGACGGACAAAGGTGAGGTTGGTGGGAGTGTCTAGGTTGTTTAACATCTCGCTGGAGACTTCAGATAAGCTGCGTCTTTCGGTTTGTCCTCGGACTTGATATTGGATGTCAATCCCTGTGGAGTTGGTGAGTTTGATGTTAACTTGACCGGATGCGGGGTCTAAGACGGTTTCTGGGTTGGTCCAACGGTAGGGGTTTGCTGTTCCTTGGGCCACTCGATAAGGGGTTTGGGTGTCGGGGGTGTCGGGGGTTTGTGCGGCCAAGGGGGTGGAGAGTCCGAGAATTACTGTTCCGGTGAGGAGTCCGAGTTGTTTGAGGGGTTGAGTAATTTGCATAGAGTTAAGTCTTAATTTTGAAGTTTGCAGGGTTGGCCTGTTGCGGCCAACCGAGTCTAGTTTGGGCTAGTCTGTAGGAGAGACGGGGTTTACCACCACTTGCGATCGCCATTTTCATCCATTCTCGCTTGTCGAACCACGTCGGAAATTTCTTCCGCGTCTCTTACGTGGTGGAGTGCTTTCTGTTCCCCATCTTCTTCATCTACAATAAAGTAGGTGGGGACTGTAATTTGCTTAATGGTAATATCGGGGGTATCGGCAGCAATTTGTTGTGATTTTTCTTCGATACTTTGGGGTTGTTCTGCGATGCGATCGCCCGGATTAATGGTAGAAAAGTTTTGGGTTTGAGTATCCATACTATATAGTAAATTCGTTTACGTTCTACAAAATTTGTTTGAGGCGCGATGACAAAAACCATCACCACGCTACATTTTCACCCTAACGAGTCTCCCACCCCTCTCCCATCCCTGAAAAGTGATAAATTCCCGATTCTTTCCTGTCGTTCCTAAGATAGAGTGGGGTGGATAACAGTAAACAGTAATCAGTAAACAGTAATCAGTAATCAGTAATTAGCATCCGAAGGCAGATGGCAGATGGCAGATGTTGGAATAAGGAGGAAGTTAACCTAAGAAGAAGGACAGAAACTAATCAGAGTAAGGCTTTCAGCCTATTTTAAGTGATTTTAGTTTCACCGAGAGTAACCAGTAAACAGTAGTTACTCCCCATCTCCCCC
>NZ_JAQMSD010000048.1 GCF_028330525.1 Spirulina sp. CS-785/01 | reverse complement strand
CTCAGAAATTAAAAAATTAGCTGTTCAACGGCTAGGATGAAGGAAGTTCGTACCTACCTTGATATGCCTTGGGTTGAAACCCAAGGCTAATAGCTAAAACCCGTTAAAACGGGTTAATAGACCCCTCAGAAATTAAAAAAATTAGCTGTTCAACGGCTAGGATGAAGGAAGCCCTAAAGGGCTTACTACAAACGGAAGAACAATCTCTGAAGGCTTACTGTTATCTAACAAGAAACCGAATTTCTCTTTAGATAGTTCACATTATCCCTAAATTCTCTAGAGAAACCCGGTGTCTCAGCAACCAATCACCAATTATTTATCCCCGCAAAAAATTAAAGAACTTCCGCAGAAAAGCTTGTAAAAAGGTATTCTGGGCGAAATTCTCCTTCTTCAACAATAACCCCGCTTTACTATTCACCTCCGATAAGGTGGGATAAATATGAATTCCCGTTAACGCAGACACAGGTAGCTTATGCTTCATCGCTAAAACCACTTCATGTATTAATTCCCCCGCAGACGGCCCCACCATATGGGCCCCTAATATCTTTCCTTTCCCCGTCGTAATAAACTTCGCAAACCCTTCCGTTGCGGCTTCTGCTTGAGCGCGATCGACTCCGGCAAAGGGTTGTTTTAAAATATGGATATCATGCCCATAACGGTCTCTGGCCTGTTTCTCCGTTAGGCCCACTCGCGCTAACTCCGGTTCAGTAAAGGTCGCCCAAGGAATCACCCGATAATCCACTTTACTCGGGAAAAACTGCTTAATGGGAGAAAAGAGGGCATTGGTCAACGCATATACCGCCTCATATCCCGCAACGTGGGTAAACTGATATCCCCCAATTACATCCCCACAGGCAAAAATCCGGGAATTCGTTGTTTGTAGGGCTTGATTGACCTTAATTCCCTTTTTATCATAATCCACCCCTGCCGCTTCTAAATTGAGACTATCCACATTGGGAGTCCGTCCCGAAGAAACTAAAATTTCATCAACGGCAATTTTCTGATCCCCGGAATAAATATATTTTTTCCCGTTCACCACTTCGACCCGTTCCGCCCTAGAATGATTGAGAATCGTAATTCCTTCCGACTCTAACTGTTGTTCCACCACCACAGCCGCTTCTGGGTCTTCTTTGGGTAAAATATGCTCTCGACTAGAGAAAATTGTCACTTTTGATCCTAAACGGTGGAAGGCTTGGCCTAACTCACAGCCAATGGGCCCACCGCCAATAATAGCCAAAGCATCGGGGCGTTTTTCAATCGAAAAAATCTGTTCATTGGTTAAAAACCCCGCTTCTTGTAAACCTGGGACGGGGGGAATAGCGGGACGAGACCCGGTAGAAACCACAAAGGAACGGGCGGTTAATTTGCGTCCCTCTACTTCAAAGGTGTTCTGGTCAATAAATTGACCCAACCCAAAAATTACTTCAACTCCTAGACTCCGAAACCGTTCGGGGGAGTCGTGGGGTTCAATGGCTTTAATGGCCCGGTGAACGTGGCCCAGTGCCTCTTTAAACTTAATTTCGGGCGGGTCAGTATAGATGCCGAAGCGAGACCCATGTTTGACATCATAGGCGACTCTAGCCGCATGAATGAGGGATTTACTGGGAACGCAACCATACCAGAGACAATCTCCCCCAAGTTTATCTTTTTCCACTAATGCCACTTTCGCATTCAGTTGGGCCGCAGCACTGGCTACGACTAACCCCCCAGAACCGCCGCCAATAATGACTATATCGTATTCGACTGCCATGGTGTTACTGTCCTCATTCTCTCTTTGCTGATAGCTTACCTCTAGTTCATGGGGGAGAAATTAAGAAAGACTGAGAGGGAGGTGAATTTAACCTAACAATCGCCCTAACACTGCTAACTCCCCATTCAATTCGAGGATAACGGCTTCTCCAGACCGGGGAGAAATGCCACTCAAGGCGCGAATATTCACCTGATGAGACACCAATACTAACACCCCCGATGGATGTTCCGTTTCTAATAAAAAGTCTTGGGTTTGCTGGGTTTGTTCTGTTGCTTGACTGCGGTTTTCAAAGAAGGAGTTGAGGGAGGGTAAGGGTTTAACTGTGCCTAGATTTAATAATTCTGCGGTGTCTAGACAGCGACACCATTGACTGGAAAAGACTTGCTTGACGGGGATATTGCGACTCCTGAACGCTTCCCCAATGTCTCGCGCTTGTTGACGACCTGCATCCGAGAGATTGCGCTGCGTGGTACAATCATCGAGTTGGAAGTTAGGGGGATCGCCAGTTCCAGGCGCGATCGCGTGACGCAATAACACCACATAGGTCACATCTTCCTGTTCGGCATTTTGCAACCGTGACCACAATTCTGCCTCTGAAGGAGGTTGAGGACTTTCCTGCACCGTCTCTAACTCTGCGCTGGCAGTAGGGGTAGGGGAGTCCGGAGGAGAGGGAGAACAAGCAACCAGTCCCCCTAACCCACTCAGCAGAATTAACCCCAAAACCCTAGTTTTCCGTATACTACCCTGTTCCTCATTCATCAGTCATCGAGAACCCTCACACTAAAATCGATGTAATTGTGTATAGTTTATATAGAAATGCGATTCAATTCACACTAACTTGTTTTTTGATTCGTGCTAACTTTATACTGTTCTGTTACAGCATAATTTTCAATTTCATTGCGAAAAGTATCCATAATTATAATAATTTCTTTATGCAATTCATTATAACTTTCATTGTCTATCTCTAAATAGTTTCCATGAGCAATATTATTTCTTTGCTTTAATAATTTTTCATCTATTAATACTTCTTTAGATTCGTAAAAAGAATAGTCTAACCCCAAAAGCACTACTATCTCTTTAAATACAGATGAAGTTAAGTTAGACGCAGTAGAAATTACATTTTTATAAGGTAAATTACTGCGTTGACTCAATTGATTTTGCAAAAAAGTAAAGCATTCAATGTAAAGACTGGCTTTATTGGTAGCTTTTGCTTGATCTAATTGTTCTTTGAAGGCAACAGCAATGAAATTATTAGTTAATTCACAGTAGTGTAAACGTTGCATAGCAACAAACTCAAGATAACTATTGGCAGCTACTTTAATAAACCCTTCCCAGTGTGCATATAAGATAGTTATTCCACTACGAAGTAATACCTTTTTTTTGGGATTGTATGTTGTGTTAATTAAACTTTTGAGTTGACTTAACTCTTTTTTTCTCCAGACAAGCTCTTGATCCAGTTTATCAGTTAATTGCTCTGAAGTTCGTATTTTCATGGTTTAAACATTGTGCGTCCCAAAGGAACTAACTTCGGAATTCTTCTTTGGGCCGTAGTTCCTGAACCTGACCATTTTTGATAGTTTTCATTTGACCAAAGCTCTTTTATTTTATCTCTGATATTTATATGAGAATCTTCAATTGATTTATAATGATATCCAATACCCAAAGCAATTACTTCATACGCTGAAACGAGGAAACCACCCATGAATTGTTGCTTTGTTTTTGAGTATCGACGAAAACTATCACTTCCCATGTTCTCATAAAGCACTTTAAATGTAGTCTTAAATGCAAACTCTTCAATAGAATAATTAAATTTTTTGTTTTGAGCCATATCAATCATTTTATCAGTTATAAAACTGCCTAAATCGTTTCTTATTTTTTTCAATTCTCCCGGTTGAATGGTTCGGAATATTAAAAATCGAAGTAATAATTCCATATCATACTGCTCTTGAAGAGGGCGGTCACTCAAAGATACACATTCCTGAAATTCTTCATTATGACTCATTTTTCTCATCCAGTTAAACATTTCTTTATTAAGCATAACAAGAATACAACTTCTAACTTCTTGTTGAGTTGCAATAGAGCCTCTAGTATTTAATCTTTGAAAAAGCTCATATTTTGCAATTTCATCACTCTCTTTAAGAAGAATAGTAACATCAATTTTAGCTCTTTTTATTAATAATCTTTGTGATTGAGATAGCGAATTTTCTTCATCTTCAGGATCGTGCCATTTTTTACCTTCCAAGTTAGGTAAATATTTTGTTTCTTCTAATACTAGAGGTTCAACTTTTTCGTTATTTTCATTTTTTAACTTTCCCATAAATTCATAAATAGTTGATAATCGTTGTACCCCATCGACTACATCCCATATTCCATCTTCTCGTTGGGCAACAAATATGGGTGGAATTGGAATACCTAATAAAATCGATTCAATTAATCCTGTTTTTTGAAAGCTAGACCATCTAAAAAATCTTTGAAATTCAGGATGAATATCAATTTCATTATCGTCGTATAAACTACTCCATTCACCAATCGACATAGAATAACTATCGGCTCTAATCTCTTGGCGCATTTTATCTATTTCTTGCTGAAGTCCCATTTTTTTCCTCAAAAAATACGATCAATTGTACAAAGTACCAACATTCAATAAACGTTATATATGCCACTGTTGTTCAATAGCTCTGAATATTGAACAACAGTAACATCAGGTTCATCACTTCTTCTTCCGTCGTGATCCCTTTCCTTTACCTTTCCCCTTCGCTTTCTTCTCCGCCAACAACTGCACCGCCTTCTCCAGCGTCATACTCTCCACCGTCTCCCCTTCCGGGAGTCCTGCATTCGTCCGCTTATGCTTCACATAAGTCCCATAAGGGCCCTCATAAATATTCACCGGGTCCTTATCCTCCGGATGTTCACCCAACTCCCGTAACGGTTTCTTAGACTTACTCCCCCCTTTCTTCCCTTTCTTAGGTTGTGCCAGTAACTCCAATGCACGATCTAGGTCAATTGTCAAGACATCATCCGGAGCTTTAATCGACCGATAATCTTTACCCTCCTTCCCCTGATCATGCACCACATAGGGGCCAAAGCGTCCAATATGCGCCTTCACCTTCGCCCCCGTAGCCGGATGGTCCCCCAAGTGACGCGGCAAGGCTAACAACCCCTCAGCAATCTCTTGAGTCACATTTTCCATTTTCATCCCTTTGGGGAGAGAAGTCCGTTTCGGTTTCGGGTTGTCGTCCGTCTTATCCCCTAACTGCACGTAAGGCCCGTAATTCCCTGTCAACAGGTAAATCGGTTCACCTGTCTCGGAATGTAACCCTAACTTATCGGGCCCCTCGACCTTTTGTTTAATGAGAATCTCCACCTGTTCCGGAGTCAAGTCACTGGGGGTTAAGTCCGGGGGAATAGAAGCCCGCACCACATCCTCCTCGGCCTCCACCTCAATGTAAGGGCCGAAGCGACCAATTTTAACGTGAGCATTGTCTAAATTCTCCAATTTCACCGCTTTGGCCGTGCTGGGGTCAATTTGACTTGCCCGGTTTTCCACTTGGGTTTCTAAGCCATCTTCCCCCCGATAAAAGTCCTCTAAATAGGGCAACCAGTCCACTTCCCCAGTGGCAATTTCATCCAAAGTTTGCTCCATGCGCGAAGTGAACTTAGTATCCACCAAGTCCGGGAAATAGGCTTCTAGGAAACTGGATACCGCAAAAGCCGTAAAGGTGGGGATCAGGGTTTTATTGCGCATTTGGGCGTATCCCCGGTCCACAATTGTGCCGATAATGCTGGCATAGGTACTGGGACGGCCTACCCCTTCACTTTCCAGGGTTTTCACCAAAGACGCTTCTGTATAACGAGAAGGGGGTTGGGTTTCATGGCCCACCACTTCAATATCCTTACAGTCCGGTTTATCCCCCACTTTTAAGTCCGGAAGAATCACCTCTTGGTTTTCCAATGCTGCGTCGGGGTCGTCGGACCCTTCCACATAAGCCCGGAAAAAGCCCGCAAAATCAATGCGTTTGCCGTTGGCGCGAAAGCCCGCATCTTCTACATCGAGACTCACACTAATTTGCGTTAACTTAGCATCGGCCATCTGACAGGCGACGGTGCGTTTCCAGATTAAATCATACACCTTATATTCCCGGTCAGAGAGTCCCGTTTCTTTGGGGGTGCGGAAAGTTGAACCCGCCGGACGGATGGCTTCGTGGGCTTCTTGGGCCCCTTTACTTTTGGTGGTGTATTGTTTGGGCTTTTTGCTGAGGTATTCTTTCCCGTAGCGTTCTTCCACACAAGACCGGGCCGCGGCAATGGCTTGGTCGGATAAATGCACGGAGTCGGTCCGCATATAGGTGATATAGCCCTCCTCGTAGAGTTTTTGGGCGGTGCGCATGGTATCCCGTGCCGAGAGTCCTAATTTGCGGTTGGCCTCCTGTTGCAAGGTGGAGGTGGTAAAGGGAGGATAGGGACGGCGGGTGGTGGGCCGTTCCTCGATATTGCTAACGGTCCAGGGTTTCCCGTCTAACCGTTCTTTTAACTGGGTGGCTTCTGCTTCGTTGAGTAAGACGACATCTCGGCCTTGGGCAATTTTCCCGGTTGCGGGGTCAAAGTCATTCCCGGTGGCTAGTTTTTTGCCCCCCAAGGTCATTAACTTGGCTTCAAAGTCACTTTTTTCTTTGGCGAGGAGGGCTTTTAAGTCCCAATATCCCCCGGCTTTAAATGCCCGTCGTTCTCTTTCCCGTTGGACTAATAACCGCACGGCCACAGACTGGACTCGGCCTGCGGAGAGGCCGTAGGCGATTTTTTTCCAGAGTAAGGGGGAGAGGGTGTAACCTACTAAACGGTCGAGAATGCGGCGGGTTTCTTGGGCATGGACGAGGTTTTGATTGATTTCTCGACAGTTATTTAAGGCGGCCCGGATGGCCCCTTGGGTAATTTCGTGAAAGACCATTCGTTTCATGGGGACTTTTGGCTTGAGAACTTGGGTTAAGTGCCAAGAGATGCTTTCCCCTTCTCGGTCTTCGTCGGTGGCGAGAATTAGCTCATCGGCGGCTTTCAGGGCTTCTTTGAGTTCTTTGACGACTTTCTTTTTCGTTTTGGGAACGACATAGAGGGGTTCAAAGTTGTCTTTGACGTTTACTCCTAACTGGGACCAGTCTTCCCCGCGATATTTTTGGGGAATTTCTGACGCAGAGGAGGGTAAGTCACGGACATGACCCATGGATGCCTCCACTTGATAATCTGAAGGGAGGTAGTTCCGAATGGTGCGTGCTTTGGTGGGAGATTCAACAATGACAAGCGTGGACATGGATGTTTTAGGGGTTGCCTTCCGGTTTAGGAGTCACAGGGGGTCTTGTGTCCTGATTAGATGATCAGGATAACAAGAAAGTCTGCTCCCTTTCCATCAATACCACATCCTTTCGGGTGTGTGGGATTTGTTCGTTAAGCTGTCTTGATGTTAAGACGGAGGGGATAGAGGTTCTGGGGGGTTCAGGGGGGTGGGTTCAGGCAGGGACGGTGCGTTAGGGTGGTGGAGATGGCTGGGGGAACATTATCTCATAATGCGATCGCGCTTAATTTAGCGGCGTTTCTCAAGTCTCACCTCCGAGGAAAACTCTGTCAAACCTACATCGCAGATGCGAAGGTGGGCATTTCGCAACAAGGGCCGTTTTATTATCCCGATGTGATGGTAACTTGTGATGTTCGAGACCGACAAGAACAAAAGGTGGTCTATCATCCCTGTTTAATTGCTAAAGTGTTGTCTTCCAAAACAGAAGGGAGAGATCGAGGGGTTAAGTTTCGCAATTATCGCCGCCTTGATACGTTAACAGAATACATTTTAATTAATACAGAATTCATGAATGTTGAACTGTATCGCCGCAACGATAATCAAAAATGGGAACTCACCACTTATTCTCCTGAAGATAATCGTGAACCTCCAGACGAGATTACAATTCCTTTATTTTCTGTAGCTCTCAGTTTACTGCTTTCTACACTCTATGAAGATATAATTTTTTCGGAAACATCCGAAAATACTGATAATTTAGGGTTTACAGAGCTTGATAGGTAATGTTAAATCAGCCCTGTCAAGGTGGGTAACGAGATATGGCGGTTTGGAGTCGCCCTCACCCCCCAACCCCCTCTCCCAACCTTGGGAGAGGGGGAGAAAATGTCTCTCACAAGTGTCTGAAACAACGGTGTCTCGTTCTACAATTT
>NZ_JAQMSD010000047.1 GCF_028330525.1 Spirulina sp. CS-785/01 | reverse complement strand
GTAACGAGATATGGCGGTTTGGAGTCGCCCTCACCCCCCAACCCCCTCTCCCAACCTTGGGAGAGGGGGAGAAAATGTCTCTCACAAGTGTCTGAAACAACGGTGTCTCGTTCTACAATTTCTCACCTTGACAGGGCTGGTAATGTTAAATGCAAGAAATACACCTTGGGTTGAAAGACAAACAAGTTACAAATTAGTCGTTATTCCCCAGTTCACATTCTCCCCATCCTTTCCCCAAGTAACCACAAAAGATAGATGACAAACGCTCCAAGACTTGCCACGGTAAACTAAGAACTGTAGCTAGGAATACAAAAGATCAATGCAAACAGCACCCTTTGGTTCTTGGAAATCTCCCATCACTGCTGATCTGATTCTCTCTGGTGCAGTGGGACTGGGGGGAGTTACCCTAGATGGGGAAGATATCTACTGGTCAGAAGGAAGACCCTCTGAGGGGGGACGTAATGTGTTAGTCCGACAAACTCCTGATGGGGTGGTGACGGATGTGACTCCTAGTCCCTTTAATGTTCGCACTCGTGTCCATGAATACGGGGGAGGGTCTTATTTAATTGCAGAGGGGACAATTTATTTTGTCAATTTTGCTGACCAACGTCTCTATAAACATACCCCCTCCGAAGACCCCCAACCCCTGACTCCGGAGAATGCTTTACGGTATGCGGATGCAATTTTGGATCAAACCCGGAATCGCTTAATTTGTGTGTGTGAAGACCATAGTAACCCGGACAGTGAACCGGAAAACACCCTTGCAACGGTAGATATTAATACGGGAGAGGTACAAGTTATGGTCTCTGGGAGTGACTTCTATTCTTCCCCTCGTCTCAGTCCCGATGGGACCCAACTGGCCTGGATAGAATGGGATCATCCTAAAATGCCTTGGGATGGGACAAGATTAAAACGGGCAACGATCCAAGAGGATGGTACGTTAGGAGAAGCGCAAGAGATTGCCGGAGGAGACGAAGAATCTATTTGCGCTCCGGCCTTTTCTCCTCATGGGGTATTATATTTTGTGTCGGATAGAAGCAATTGGTGGAATCTCTATCGCTACGTGAATGACACTGTAAAGCCGATTTTACCGCTAAATGCGGAGTTTGGATATCCCCATTGGGTGTTTGGGATTAAACCCTATATTTTTGAGTCCGAAACCAGTTTACTGTGTACCTATTCCCAAAATGGTCAGAGTTATTTAGCGCGACTAAACCCGGAGAGACAGTCGTTGCAACCGTTTGATCTGCCGTTTACCAGTATTGGGTCGGTGCAACTCAAGGATAATTTTATTTATTTTATCGCGAGTTCCTTTACTGAATCCACGCAACTGATCCGTATGGATAAGGAGACGGGGGAACGGGTGACGTTGAAAAAATCGAGTCCTTTAGAACTTGATCCCGGTTATTTATCAGTGGCAGAACAGATTGAGTTTCCCACGGAGGAGGGGAAAACGGCCTATGCGTGGTTCTATCCGCCTCAGAATAAAGATTATACGGCCCCAGAGGGAGAATTACCGCCAGTATTAGTGCGCAGTCACGGGGGCCCCACTGCGTCTGCGTCTGCATCTTTGCGGTTACGGTATCAATATTGGACCAGTCGCGGTTTTGCTATTCTCGATGTTAATTATGGCGGAAGTACGGGATATGGTCGAGAATATCGGCAACGGTTACAGAAGAATTGGGGAATTGTCGATGTGAATGACTGTGCAAATGCGGCTAAATATTTGGCCCAGCAAGGCCGTGTAGATGGGGAACGGTTGGCGATTGCTGGGGGAAGTGCGGGGGGTTATACTACCCTTGCGGCTTTGACTTTTAAGGATGTGTTTAAGGCGGGGGCGAGTTATTATGGGGTGAGTGATTTAGAGAGTTTAGCCCAAGAAACCCATAAGTTTGAGTCGCGGTATTTGGATGGGTTAATTGGGGAATATCCAGAGGAGAAGGAGATTTATGAGCAGCGATCGCCTGTTCATCATACCGAAAAGTTATCCTGTCCGGTGATTTTCTTCCAAGGGTTAGAGGATAAGGTGGTTCCTCCTAACCAAGCGGAAATGATGGTGAATGCGTTAAAAGAGAAGGGAATTCCGGTGGCCTATGTTCCCTTTGAGGGGGAACAACACGGGTTTCGTCGCTCTGAGAATATTAAACGTGCTTTAGAAGGGGAGTTTTATTTCTATTCGCAGGTGTTTGGGTATCAACCCGCAGATGAGATAGAACCTGTGGAAATTATGAATTTGGAGTCTGCTTAATGGATGGGTTGAGGGGGATATAAACCACAGAGACACAGAGAGACACAGAGAGACACAGAGAGACACAGAGAGAGTTATGGGTTTTCATCTGTTGTTGTCATGAGAGTCGGGGCAATTTTTGAATTACCCCGATTTTTTCTTTTTTCTGTATTCTATTTCTTCTTACCGTTCAGAGAATGGCCCATCATCACAAATACCTGTGGCGCAATCTTGGTTTGGGACTCGTTCTGGAATGAGATCACTGGACTCGAAGTCTGCGCCATTGTCTGGGTTATTCATGCCGCTTTCTAAAAACTCGATGTTTTGGATTTCTGTGGCATAAAATCGCCAATCTCCATCGACTTTTCTTAATTCACTGATCACTGTACTCCGGCGATCGCGGTAGTCTTCTCCTTCGTTATCATAAAAGGTGCGATCATATCGGATCATGGCATGGTCATCGGACTGCTCGATGATATACACATTATTGATGTTGGCCTGCACATTGTGGCTGGAAAATAAGGTTTTAATGCGCTGTCGATGAATGTCTCGATAGGGGGAGTCTGGGTGTAGGATGTCCATATAGGCCGCTAAATTCTCGTTGTTAAACGCTTGGGTAATTTCGCGCAGGGTATCACGTAGGGAGTCCTGTCGCGTCTGTTTGACGGCGGATGGGGTGGCCGGACTGTTTTGGGGAGTTTCGGGTTTTGCGTTGACTTCTGGGGTTTGTCCGAATAGCGCTAAAAGGGTTACGGTGAGGGGAATAAGAGCTTGTTTGGTCAAAGACATAAAAAGTTATTGTAATATTGCTGCTTATTTTCACCTTAACGAGGTGAAACTATCTCTCCCATCGGTGAGTTGAGAGACCTTCCCCTCTTTCCTTAGCAGGATTTTTGGAATTAACCTCTAAAATTGATCTTGACGGTGCAAAGAGTTATTTAAGGGTTTTGTCCGATGCAGCAACAACGAATGACGATACAATTTCAGGCGATCGCAACTGTCCATAGTCCCTTTCAAGATCGGGTCGGAATGCCCATTCAACCGACTGGGGCTGAGGGAATTCAGGGAACGGTGGAGGTTTTACCGGAGTTTGCCCCAGGATTACAGGATCTTGAGGGGTTTTCCCATCTGATCTTGATCTATCACTTACACCAAATCCAAAATTCTCAATTAACGGTTGTTCCTTTTCTGGATACGGAAACACGGGGGGTTTTTGCCACGCGATCGCCGGCCCGGCCTAATCCCATTGGCCTCTCCATTGTACAACTGTTGCGACGGGATGAGAATATTCTGCATATTGTCAATGTAGATATGTTGGATGGGACTCCTGTTTTGGATATTAAACCTTATATTCCTGATTTTGATCCCCGTACTGAGGTGAAAATGGGTTGGGTGGAACAAGCAAAAGGTCAAGTCGTTAACCGTAAATCGGATGATCGCTTTCTATAATAAGGCCGACTTAAAACCACGGGATTTGTTGTTGGATTCGTTCTATACTGTCTTGGGAGGAAAGAAGAGGGGAAAATAACGGCCCTTGGGCAAAAGTGCAACCAAATTCTTGCAGTTTTTGGAGTTGTTGGGGGGTTTCTACGGTTTGCGCGATCGCTTCTAATCCCAAACTCTCTGCTAACATCAGTAAAATATGAGTAATATCTGTTTTTCGTCGGTCTTCTGGAATAGCACGAATTAACGCAGATTCTATTTTTAGAGAGTAAATGGAAAACTGTTGTAAATTCTCTAAACAAGAATACCCTAACCCAAACTCATCAAGACAGAGTTGAATCTGTCGGTCTTGGAGTTTTTGGAGTTGCAATTGTACTGCTTCTATATTTTTTTGCCAGATATTTTCCGTAATTTCTAAACGCAATAAAGAACGGTCTAACCCAATTGATTGGGCAATTTCGTCAATTTGTTCAATTAAATCTGATTGTAGAAACTGCTTTCTAGAAATATTCAAATGTAATAAAACTCGTTGTTTTGAGGGCAGCAAAGAACACCAATATTGAAGTTGTTGACAAGCGGTTTTTAACATCCATTGACCCAGGGGCAAAATTAAGCCACTTTCCTCAGCAATCTCTAAAAAATCTTGAGGTTCAAGGAGTCCTTTCTCTGGATGATCCCAGCGTAATAATGCCTCAAACCCCTGTAATTGTCCGGTTTTTAACGAAATAATCGGGTCATACAATAACATAAACTGACCCAATTCTAAGGCTTGTCTTAACTCCGTTTCAATTTCTAACTGTGTCACCGCACTTTGGTGCATGGTGGGATCAAACAATTCATATCGGCCTTTTCCCTGCGCTTTCGCTTGATAGAGTGCCGTATCTGCATCCCGGAGTAAGTCGTCTGGGTCTTCATAAAACGGACTCATTAAGGGAATATGGGAATGGGAAAACTGATGGGGAGAGGGAGGGTAACTGGGATGACTACACAAGACAATGCCAATACTCACCCCCGTAAAAACTTGATATCCTCCGAGATAAAACGGCGATCGCAATTCCCGTTCAATTCGTTCGGCCACCTGCGTCGCTATTTTCAAACTATTAATCTCATTCAACAAAATTGTAAACTCATCGCCCCCCAACCGGGCCACCACATCCTGAATGCGAATACATTGTTCTAACCGACGAGCAATGGCAATTAACAACTGATCCCCAATCAAATGGCCTAAACTATCATTCACCACCTTAAAACGGTCTAAATCTAAAAATAACACCGCAAAACGATAAGGATGCTCCGGAGTCCCCTGACGGGCATTTTGTAGCGCGTGACTCAACCGCAACCGGAACAAAGCGCGATTGGGCAACCCCGTCAAAGTGTCATAATAGGCCCGTTGGTGGAGTTCCTCCTTAACCTGTTTCTGCTCCGTAATATCCACCACCATCCCCTCATAATAGAGCAAATTCCCCCTTTCATCCCGCACAGCCCGGGCATTTTCTGCAATCCAAATAATGGTCCCATCCCGTTGATAAATCTGGGACTCAAACCCCACCACCGCATCCTGTTCCTGCATTAACTGGACAAAGCCCTGACGCTGTTCCGGGTTAACATACAGTTGATGCTCAATATCCGTTAACCCCTCAATCATCTCCTCTGGGGTTTCATAACCATAAATTTTGGCCAACGCTGGATTCGCGCTTATATAATGTCCATCAGGGGTCGTTTGAAATATCCCCTCCACCGCATTTTCAAAAATACTGCGGTATTTCGCTTCCGCTTGTCGTAATGCCTCTTGGGATTGTTTATACTCGGTAATATCCCGGGCAACCCATAACACGGTTTTATCGGGAGTAGGGGAAATGGTGGCCGAAAACCACACCTGTTGTCCCTCAAGCTCTAAATGATACTCGACATTATGCTTCGCATTTCCCGTAGCAATGGCTTCTCGAATATACCCCAAGAAAAACTGGGCCTGTTTTGGAGGGAAAATATCCCCTAACTGTTTCCCCTCTAACTTCTCACGGGGTAAATATAAGCGACTGGGGTTTGTGGGGGCGACTTTTAAATATCGGCCATGGGCATCTAAGACTAAAATGATATCGGTCATGGCCGCAAAGAGAGCTTGCAGTTCCCCCGCATAGGAATGTAAGGCTTGTTCGGCGGTTTTTCGTTCGGTAATATCTGTGATAAAGCCTTCAATCCCTAAAATTTCTCCACTGTCGTCATATACCCCATGGCCTTTTTCCCAGACCCATTTTTCCTCCCCGGTTTTGGTCTGAATACGATATTCCACCACGTAGGGTTTCTGTTGGGTGACACTGTTATTAATTACCGTTAACACTTGGCCTAGGTCTTCGGTGTGAATAATCTGGTCAAAGGAATGATAATTTTGGGTAATCAGGTCTTTTCTGGAATACCCGGTTAAACGGTGACATCCCTCGCTTAAATAGGTCATCGGCCAACCGGGGGCGTTTTTCGCTTGGAAGAAAATGCCGGGGAGGGCATTAATTAAACTACTGAGTTGTCGTTGACTTTCTTGTAGGGCCGCTTCGGTTTGTTTCCGTTGCATAATTCCCCCCAGTTGGGTGGCCAGGGTGGAAATTAATTCAATGAAGCGAGAGGCAACGGTTTCGGGAGGGGGACTGGTTGTTGGTTTGACTTGAAAAAAGACGAGGACGGCCACCACTTGCTCTTGGGCTAAGATGGGAATGCCTAGGCCAATGCCTAAGTTACAGGTTTGGGCTAGTTGTCGGCGGAGAAAATGGCCGTCGGAGGAGACATCGGCAAACCATTGGGGGGTTTGAGTGGACCAGACTAACCCCGGTAGTCCTTGGCCGTAGCCAAATTGATAGGTATAACTGGATTGGCGAAATTGATAATAGGCTTCTTGGTGGTGGTGGGTGTACCAAGCGGAACTTAGGTTAAGGGCGGTTTTTTCGCTGTTGGGCAGCCAGGCTTCCGCGAAGTCGAGGCCGGTGGTTTGACAGACTTGGGAGAGGACTAATTCTAGGGCGGCGTGGAAGTTGGGGGCTTCTGCGATCGCGCGAGTCAGTTTTTGTAACAGTTTTACTTCTTCTTCGGCCCGTTTTCGTTCTGTAATATCGCTAATAAAGCCCTCTAGAGCCATTAATTCCCCATGGGGGGTAAATAGCCCACTGCCCTGTTCCCACACCCATTTCTGCGTCCCAGACCGGGTAGAGAGGCGATATTCGACGGCATAGGTGCTTTGATGGGCTAAGGCTTCGGCAATGGTGTCTTTTACCCGTTGTCTGTCTTGGGGGTCGATGAGAGAATGTACGGATAAGTCAGAGGTTTGCAAAAATTCTCTAGGGGCATATCCCAGAAGCGTTAAACAGCCTTCGCTGATATATTCACAACTCCGGATGGCATCATTACGGAAACGGTAGATAATCCCCGGAATATGACCGATTAAGTGAGAAAAGGTGCGTTGACTTTCATGGAGAATTTGCTCAATTTGTTTCGGATAGGTGATATTGCGAAAGGTGCTGAGAATTAAGGAGTCTTCGTCAAGATCAACGAGTTTTAGGGAAACTTGACTCCAGAGACAAGTCCCATTGTCTCGATAGAGTTGTAATTCATAATTATCTAAAGCCCCATATTGCCAGAGGGCTTGTTTGATCACCGTCCAAACCCCCGTCTCAAAATATTGGTCGAGGGTATCCGTCTCACTAGCATCCGGAGACAGGGGGCCAAAAATTTCCTGAAAGGGGATATTAGCATAGAGTAACTGGCGATCGCACCCCCTCGCTACCGCCACCGGGACCGGTAACGCCAGAAACAACCGGAAGGCCAACAGGGTCTTGTCGCTTTCCCCTCCCTCCTGCGAGAATAAACCATCCAAGGTGGTTAAATCCTTCGACGTGAAAGAGTCGGGGTTTTGAACAAACTGTGCTGGGCTTTGGTTTGACCCGACTTGACCCTTCTGCAATGATTCCACTGGTGAGTTAAGCGCGTGATTGTGCAAGATTCGGCGAAAATCAATTAGTTTACAGCGCAACGCTTTAAACCAAGCTGACGGCGTTAATGTTTTATGGTTTACACCCTTCTTGATTGAACTATATCTAAAGACCCGAAAACTGTTATTCTGATCACATTTTTGCCCATGAAAAAAAGAACAATGCCAAGAAATTGGCAATGGCTCACCCCTTATCTATTCCTTTTGCCCGCATTAATTATTTTAGGGTTAACGGTCTTCTGGCCAGCCTTACAAGCCTTTTCCCTCAGTTTTGCCCGCTATGAATACGACTTAACCCAAACCCCCCAATGGATAGGGTGGGAGAATTTTCAACGTCTCTGGCAAGATGAGGCATTTTGGCGCACCCTCATCAATACTTTCTGGTATTTAATTGGCGTTGTGCCAATTTTAGTCATTGTTCCTCTAATTTTAGCCATTTTAGTCAATCCCCCCTTAAAAGGGATCAACTGGTTTCGCATGAGTTTCTATACTCCCGTGGTCATCTCGATGGTTGTCGCGGGCATTGCCTGGAAAGCCCTCTATGCCTCCAATGGCCTATTTAATGAGTCCTTACAAGCATTAGGATTTACTGAGGGAATTCCTTGGTTAACCAGTCCCCAATTAGCATTACCCAGTGTCATGGTCGTAACCATTTGGAAAGGGTTAGGCTATTACATGGTCATTTATCTCGCCGGGTTACAGTCCATCCCCCCAGAATTATACGAAGCCGCAGCCATTGATGGGTCCGATGGGTGGCGGAAACATTGGGATATTACCATTCCTCTGATGCGGCCCTATTTAATTCTAGTGGCAGTTATTTCGGCGATTTCAGCCACCAAGGTCTTTGAGGAGGTCTTTATTATGACCCAAGGCGGCCCGAATAACAGTACCAAAACCGTGGTGTATTATGTCTATGAGCAAGCCTTTCAGAATCTCGAAATTAGTTATGCTTGTACCATTGGCTTGATTCTCTTTTTAATTATTCTCGCTCTGTCAATTCTCAATTTATATATTTCTCAGGGGAGAGCCACTTATAGTAATATTCGCTTTTAAGTAAGCGTTTTAAGAGTTGCGGAGTCAAGGCTGATAGCTGAATGTACAGAGCTTAAACCCGTTGAAAACAGGTTAAACGATGATCAGCGATTGTTAGCGTTTAGGGATCGGAGAAGATCATGAACTATCGCGTAGGGTTAGGGGGGTTACTATTACTCCTTCCCTTATGGGGAGGGATAACCCCTCCCGTTTGGGCAGAAACTCGCCAATGTCTGCAAATTCGAGAAGTACGGAATTTAGCCATTTTAAATGGATTAGACGATCACACATTAGTCCGGTTAGAAGCATTATATTGCGGGAGAACAAGCCGGAGAACCACCCGAACTCGCCGTTCTTTACCCCAATATAATGAGGAGTGCGAAGCATTGCGCATCATGACCACCTTGGCCACCATTGGGGATGGGAATACCCCGTTAACCCGGATGGTGGAAAGTGAACAACAGGTCAGTTGTGGGTTTTCCGGAAGGAGAAACGGCAATTGGACGTATCCCAACGGCCAAGCGGTTCATTTTGGCAGTAATTGGTATTATCCCAACGGAGAACGCGCCAAATTTGGGTCAAACTGGAATTATCCCAACGGAGAACGGGCCAATTTTGGCACAAACTGGAACTATCCCAACGGAGAACGAGCCAATTTTGGGTCCAACTGGTATAAACCCGACGGGACAAGAGTTTCAGTTGAGGAATTTCTCTCTTGGGGATGTAATGCGGTGAGTCGTTCTGATTGTAACCGCTTAGTGCAGTTAGTCCAGAGTCCAGACCGTGTACAACGGAACTTAGCGTTATTAGAATTAGGGTGGAAAGCCCACAATCGGGGATTTTAACCGTCCCTTGAGAGCTTGCCCTGATGCTGCTATGCTGCCTCTAGTGGGCTTCTACAAGTCATTCATGCTGGAACAAACACCAACCCCCCCGAACAAAAAACAACTCCGCAAAACCTTTTTAAAGCAACGGCGATCTTTATCCGTCCAAGACTGGCAAATTCGTAGCCACACCCTTTGTCAACGCTTAAAACGCCTACCGCTTTTTCAGGAGGCCAACACCGTTTTAGCCTATACCAGCTTTCGACAAGAACCTGATCTCACCCCCCTTTTTAAAACCAGCGAGAAACAATGGGGGTTGCCTCGATGTGTCGATAAATCCCTCATCTGGCATCGCTGGAAGACCACAGACGGCTTAGAAAGCGGGGCCTATGGCATTTTTGAACCCAGTGCCAGTTTACCCACCTTACAGGGGCAAGAGGTGGATTTAATTTTAGTTCCGGCGGTGGCCTGTGACGAACAGGGATATCGGTTAGGATATGGTGGTGGATTTTATGACCGACTCCTCGCTACTCCCGATTGGTCAAACATTCCAACCATTGGTATTGTGTTTGATTTTGCCCTCGTCCCCCAACTCCCGAAGGAAGCCTGGGATCAACCGTTACAAGGGGTTTGTACGGATCAGACGGTGCTTGATTTTGCTAACCCCATCTAAGTTATAAGTTTTAGATGGGGACTGCGCAAACAGAAGGCTAAAGCCTTTAAGTGTCATTCATCCTTCGATTTAAAATCGAAGGATGAATGACTGATTTTTCTGTAATGGTTGCTGCCTCTCAGAGAACTATCAAGATATCATTCTTGCTGATAATGTATAAAATTTATTCAAGATGTCTTTTGCTGTCCGTCTGGGGAATACTATGTTAACAGAGGGCGCGTCCACGCTTCGAGGCAAAGCGAGTCAGCGATGCAGTTGTGTGTAGTCCTTATCTGCGTCCCCAACCTCCGATCATCTAAAGCATCATGGCGAATCGTAAAGTTCTGATTATTGATGAAAACCCACAGATGAGGACGCAGCTTCGAGAACTGTTGCCCAAGGGGAATTACGACATTCAAGAAGCGAGAGATGGAGAAGAAGGTCTCTCCCTCATCCAACAGGAACGAATGAACCTCCGGTTTATTATTCTGGATGCTCAACTGCCGAAAATGAGTGGTTGGCAATTGGTGGAATATCTCCATGGGGATAGTAACCTTCCCAATGTTCCTTTAGTCTTGATGAACCCGTCCACAGAAAGCCGTCAATTGTCCTATCCTTTTGTGGCGTTTTTGTCGAAACCCTTTGATGAACAGGATTTAAAGGGGGTAATTAAGGCTGCGATCGCCAAAGTAAAATCCGCCTCAACCTCCCCAGAAGACTCCCCCACTCTCTCCAATGCCGGACAAGAGAGTCCCCCGCAACCAACAGAGTTGCCCGCGTCTAGTCCCGTAGCAGAGGAAGAAAACCCGGACGCGGCAAAACAGGAAGAAAAAAAACAGGAAACGGCCTCACCCCTCCCAGAGACTCCCCTCGCAGAGGAAACCCAAGAGGGCAACAAGTCCGTTTCCGAGAGCAACTTTCCCGCAACAGAAGATCAAGAGAATAGTGATGTATCCGTTGATCTTCATTTTTTAGACGAGGAGAAGGCAGAACAGTTCCCCTCTACTGAGACCGAAGACACTATCTTTAACTCCGAAACCGCAGCCAACTCCCCGTCTGAGACAGATGAAAGGGAGCAACCCCAGCAGGAACAAACCGAAGACGAGGAACAGACGGAAGACGAGGAGGAGGACGACACCGACTCCTTTTCCTTTGAGGAGGATGACCTCTCTCAAAGTATGATCAGTTATATTCGTCGCCCCCGTCGGAATGAGAAACAGTCCTCAGACTCAGACTCCTCAGACTCAGACTCCTCAGACTCAGACTCCTCAGACTCAGACTCCTCAGCAAAGCAGTCTCAAGAGTCGAACAACAAAGACGAAGCGACCCCCAGTTTAGGGGACGCAGAATTAACGGCCTTTGGCAATAAACCCTTTAGTGAGGGGGTTTTTGCCAGTTTGTATCGGATGCCTCCGGCCACCAAACCCCCACCAGAAGAACGCGAGGAACAGGAGGAGGAGAAAGCCGCTTTTGATTGGCAGAGGTCTCCTCAACCCAGTCAGGACGGGGAAAGCGAGACCCCGCCCCCTGACCCCCTGCCGGACTCGGAGGAATTTCTATCGGAGGAATTTCTATCGGAGGAATTTCTATCGGACTCGGAGCCAGAAGTGGCTCAAGAGGAAGCTTCCCATTTTAACATAGAACAGTACAACAGTCAAGAGTCTTTTGCGGAAAATCTCCCGGAATCCGGCGAGTCAGAAGCCACAGTTCTCGAAGATCGTAAGGCAGTTTCGCCCTTAGAATTTCCCCCCCCACCGGAGATCAGCCCAGAACAACCAGAAGGGACTCCGCAATTTCAGAAATTTGAGGACGTGCTGAAAGGGTATCAGAGTGAGAGGGAAGAAAAACGCCTTGCCGCCCTGAAAGCGGCGTTTCAGTACGAGGAGAAAGGCTATCAATTGGTGTTGCAAGCGGTGAAAGAAACCAGGGGCCCGGTCCAAGAAACCGCCGAACAACTGCTCATGGAGCATCTCAAACACCCGCAAACCAGCCAAGGGATTTCCAGTTGGGGGGGCGTGCAATGTTTACAGGTGTTAACGGGTCATTCTTACTGGGTGCAGGATATTGCGATCGCGCCCAACAGTCGCACCCTCGCCACCGCCAGTAAAGACCACACCATCCGCATCTGGGACTTAATCACCGGACGAGAAAAACGCATCCTCGACGGCCACAAAGCCGCCGTTTTATCCGTCAACATTACCCCCAATGGCGAACGGTTAATCAGCAGCAGCATTGATAACACCGTCAAAGTCTGGGACTTAGCAGGAGGCAACGAATTAAACCACTTTGACGGAGGCAACCATAACGTCTTTGTCCTCACCGTCAGTCCCGACGGCAAAACCGCCATCACCGCCAGCATCGAAAACACCGTCAAACCCGAATACGAAGGCGGCCTAGGTGCATTTCTCAATCGCATTCCCTCCGCCAAAATCTCCCCCATTCTCAACTTTTTAGGCTTAGTGCGGCGAGTCCCAGCCATTCAATATTGGGATATTATTCAAGGGAAAGCCAAAGGCAGTTTTCAGGGCTATTCACGGGGAATAGTGGACCTCTCCGTCAGTCCCGACGGCAATCAAGTCGTCAGTGGCAGTCGAGACCATACCATTAAACTGTGGGACTTTAAAACCAAAAAAGCCCAGCAAACCCTATTAGGCCATAGTGATGAAATTCGGGCCGTAGTCTTTAGTCCCAATGGTCAAACGATTATTAGTGGCAGTCGAGACAAAACCGTGAAAATTTGGGATATCAAAACTGGCCACATCCTACACACCCTCCGCGGCCATACCAAATCCGTCACCAGTGTCGCACTCAGTCCCGACGGGAATATCATTATTAGTGGGAGTCGAGACAAAACCGTGAAAATTTGGGACTTTCACACCGGAGAACTCTTAAACACCTTAACCGGACATACTGACCTAGTGCGTTCTGTTGCCATCAGTCCCAATGGCCGCTTTATTGTCAGTGGCAGTCGAGATAATACAATCAGAGTATGGGGCTATCAGGGATGACGCACTCATAGTTTGAGGAATTCGGGGTAGGACAGAGGACAGCAGAGAATCTACCATCACCCATCACCCATAACCCATCACCCATTCAAACGACCAACCAAGCACAGAATCATGGCGAAGAACAAAGTCCTCATTATCGAAGATAACCACGACATTCGCATGGCCTTACGGTCAATGTTACCGGGGGGAAAATTTGAAGTTGTGGAAGCCTTAGACGGTAAAGCGGCCTTAGTGGCCATCAAAGACGAACACCCCTATCTTCGCCTGATGGTCATTAAATATGCTCTGCCGGACATTAATGGTTGGAAAATTGTTCAAAAATCCCAAGATCACCCCAAACTCCGAACAATTCCCACGGTTGTTGTCGCCAACCCAGATGACCCAGTAGAAGAAACCTTAGCTGATTATCTGGATTATATTGGGGTAGTCAAACACCCTATTGAGCGCAAACCTTTTCAAAAAGCCATTAAACGAGCGATTAAAAATGTAGATAACCCTCGTACTGGCACTCCCAAAGCGAAAAAAGAGCCAACTCCCTCTCAAACCCCTCCCAAAGCCAAACAAGAGCAAACCCCCTCTAAAGCCAAACAAGAGCAAACCCCCTCTAAAGCCCCACCTCCAGACGAAAAACCCCCTGTAGTGGACTCTCCAGCACCAACCGCAGACCAAGAAGAAGCCATTCCCCTGACTCCACCTTCTAACGAGTCCGTCGTCTCCACAGACCCCTTTACCCCGACAGAAACCCCCAGAGAAGAACAAGACGAACAAGTTGTTTCTGCTGATCCCTTCTCCCCTGTTTCCCCCTCTGACTCAGAAGTAGTTGAAGAAGATACCTCAGACAATGGCGAAGCAGCAACCTTTATTCTGTCCGATGAACCCTCATTAGACAGTAAAACCCCCTCAGAAGACAGTGACCCCCTTGCCGAAGTCGCTGCACCGGAGGCAATGGACTACGAGGCGTTTGAATGTTTACATATTGAGGCAGAAGTCCTCAATAAAGGGATTCATGGTTTGGCCGTGAGTTCAGATGGAGTGAGCTTATTTTCCTGCGGCCTTGATACCTATATCAATCGTTGGCAATTTTATAGCTTACAAAAACAACTACAATTTAACACCCTATCGAAAGGCAATCATTGTTTAACCGTCACCCCCGACGGTTTAACCTTGTTGACGGGTGCGCCTAAAAATAATATGAAATGTTGGGATACAACCACTGGGGAGTTGTTGGGGCCTTTGGCTGACCAATCTTTGGGAATTACCAGTGTTGTTGTCACCCCAGATAGTAGCACTATTATTACCAGTTCTGCGGATAGTAATATTAAGCTCTGGGATTATGCGACAGGAGAGTTATTAGGGCCTCTCAATGATGATTCTATGGGAGCAACTTCTATTGCTTTAACTCCCGATGGTCAAACGTTGCTGAGTGGGTCTCACGAAACGAATATTAAATTCTGGGATACGGCAACTGGGGAGTTATTGGGCCCGTTGAATATTCAATCTTTTGGGGTAACTTCGTTGGTGGTGAGTCCAGATGGCAGTTGTGTGATCAGTGGGGATGAAAAGGGGATGGTGACAATTACGGATTTACAAACGGGGGATTTAATTCGTCAAATTAAGGCACATTTACAACCTATTACTGCGGTTGCGGTGAGTGTGGATGGTTGGTATATTGTCAGCGCGACGGAGGAAGAAATGAAGTTATGGGGAATACCGGAATAATTAACAATTAACAATTAAACAATTAAGGTTCTACCGAACTTGTTATGTGAAAATGATAATTTAATTTGGTCTTGAGAGAACAGGGAACTCCGGAACTGGGAACTCCGGAACTGGGAACAAATTTCATTTTTCTAGTTTTTTAAGAAGTCAAACCTTTGTCTCCCCTTCAGCTACGAAGGAATCAAATAAATGGGTAATTTCTGGGTGTCTCAAGTTGTTTTCAACGGGTTTTAGCTATTAGCCTTGGGTTTTAATCCAAGGGGTCTTTAAATTAGCCTAGCTAGTTGATTGAGCTTAGATCGCCAATCTTCATTATAGTTGAAAGAGATAACTTGATAACCGACATTCCATTCTAAATTGTCTCGCTTGACTCGATCTTCGGCTTGTTGGTCAGGATGATCATGAATTGAACCATCACAAAATATCGCAATCTTACTATTGTGATAGAGGAAATCTGGTTTACAATTGGCTTCAGGAATCAAGGTCTGGGCAGAGTCAGGCAGTTGGATTCCCTGTTGATAGATGGCTTGTAAGACTTCTCGCTCAAAGGGGGAGTTAGGGTCAGTTTGCTCTACAAGTTTTTGATATTGCTCATCCCGGTTTAAGAGGGTTGTTTGATTACTTTGAGCTTCTGGGTTAGGAGAATTAACAATGGGGTGAGAACGATCTAATTTACTCTCTTGTAATTGGAGTAGTAAAGGCTTAATTAGATGACGGTTCAGTAGGGGATGATCAAATTGGTTGCGGTAAGATAATAAACATTCATAACAGGCTTGGGTACAACTTTCTTTGTTGTGAATAAAATGGCAGATATCCAGGGCAGATTGAGCTAAGAATTGGAAGGCTTGAGGATTTTCAAGGATTTGGGACAGGACTCCTGCTCCTCCTTCTGCGGCTTCCCAGAAAAGAAGATGATTCCCTTGTCCTAAGCGTTCAGAGGCTATTTCGTTGTCTTCGAGTTTAAAAACGGCTTGAATGGAGCGTTCTAGGGCATACTGAAGGCTGGCTAGATAGGCTTCTTGATGGGTGTTGGGGAGAGAGACGGGTTCAATGATCAAAATATTACTGGTATCTGTCACCATGAGATTAATTTCATTGTGCAGGTTTTCTGGGGGAATTTCTGAACGACTCTCTCCCCATAACCCTGTGGTTATATCTAGCTTAAACCCTCGTTCGTCTTTTCCTTTTCGCAGTCCTCGGTTGATGCGCCACAGTTGGGCGGTTTCTCCGTATGTGAGTTTGAGTAATTCAGTTCCATCTGCGGCTAAAACGGTGGCGGGGTCTTGGCGTTGTGAGGCATAACGGAAGTGGGTGGTAATATTGTAGCCGTATTTGAGGCGTTCTTCTTCGTCGCAGGTGATGCGTTCTCGACGACGAGTAATCATGGTTTCCATGGGTAAGATACGATTGAGTTTGGCGGGGTTGCCATAATTATCTGGCTGAATGCGGGCGTTACAGTTTTCGCAGGTATCACGGGTGTAGTCCTGAAAGTAGCTGCAACTGGGACAAAGGGCAACTCGTTGGTATTTTAAACCTCGCACTGGGACTCGGGTTTTGGCGATTTGGAATTTATTGCCTTCGTAGTAGATGATGTTACTGGGGGCAAATTCTCGAATGGCAACGATGCGAGGACGGGAGACAAAGACACCGCGATCGCGGTTAGGAAGATAAGATCGCACTGGAAGACGGGGGAAGTTAAAGCCTGGTAAAAAACCCTCGGCGGCAAAGTAGCGATAGGGATAAAAGTCATTTTCCGTTTGGCTACGTCCACCCGTGTTTTGAGCCACTAATAGATCAATTTGTCGTTGGGCTTCTCGTTCTGAAGCTTCTGCATTTTGACGTTCCTCGTTGGTCACTTTTCCTCGCGCGGACCGGTCAATTTGTTGGCGAGCTTCTTGGAGTTGGGTGACGGCATCACTGTACAGCCTACGCCAGCGATCGCAAGCCCGATCAAAACGGTTCAACGCCTTGTCTAACGTGCATTGTAACCAGTCTGTGGAGTACCAAGAGGTGCGGTTCAGGTCATTTTGGCAAAAAGTATCCTGAAGCATCGTTTGCACCGCCTCAGCGCATTTTTGCAGGGTTGAAGGCGTGAGGGTCAGTTGAGCGCGAAGGGATTCTTTGAGGGGATAGCCTTCTTGATCTAAGTCTAAAATCTCATTCATAGAACTCCCCAAATTAACCCCTGTATAAGCTAACCAAACCGAGTCGATATGAGATTGAATCAAGTCTGGGTTGGCCAATTCCAGCTTCGGGGGGGCCACGATACCCGCCACCATTTGCTCTTGCCGTTTATAAAAATACTGGTCATGGCCACTGCCCACCGACGCATAGGTAATGACGAGAGCTTCTTGGCCACTTCGTCCGGCTCGACCACTGCGTTGGGCGTAGTTGGCGGGGGAGGGAGGCACATTACGCAGGTGAACCACACTGAGATCAGCGATATCAATTCCTAATTCCATGGTCGGGGAACAGAAAAGGGTGGCTAGTTTTCCTGTCCGAAACTCCTCCTCTCGTGTTTTGCGGTCTTCGCTTTGGACTTGTCCTGTATGTTCTCGTCCGGTTAATTGTTGAATGGTTGAGGCGTTGTGTTGATAGAAGTTTTGGAAAAATTGATTAACTTCTATTTCCCTGGTTTCATCTCCTTGGAGGCGTTTAGAATTTAAGGGATCAAGGGGAATGGTCTTCACCTGTCGCGCTTGCCAGACCATGGCATCAATGCGCAGTTGTAGCCCGTCTTGCCCTTGCACTAAATACCCAGAATCAGACAAAATTTTAACTAAGGCTTGGATCAGGTTGCTATACTGGGCTTCTGGGAGCGTCTCTGTTAACCCAGACCAGGCTTGAGGCGATCGCAAAAAACGCCCAATCTTACTCCGTCCCGTCAGTTTAACTTGACCTTTCCCGGCATTTTTCCCCCCCGTAAGGGTGGCCCATTTGGCCTCATAGAGTCGTTCATTCATATCCACCGTCCAAGGGTCTTTTAACCCTTGGACCACCTCCCGTTTGAGTTTTTCAATCCTCTCGGGTTGTAGCAATTCCGCATCAATGGCCAACTCCCGTCGCAGGTGGTCGAGAAAGGCTTTAGCAGCGATCTGCCGTTCCCTGGGACTGGCTTGCAGGAGAATAGGATGGGGGTATTTTTGCCAAAGTTTCGTACCTTGACAAGTTTCTTCGAGTTCTTCATATTCAATGGTCAATAGCCCACATTGTTCTAAATTCGGTTGGACAATGCGCCACCCCCGGCGTAAATCTTCATAAAGACGGTATTCGACAAAATGGCGAAAGGCTTTCTCATTGCGGCGTTTTCCTGCCCCAAACTCCGCCGGTTGTAGGGCATAATCGTCTTGAGAGAGTCCCATTTCTTGTACAACTGCGATCGCTAGTTCACCATGGGTTAACTCTTGATTCCTTTGCAAAGCTTGATTCAAACTCCCCCGCAAAAAACTCGTTTGCACAAAATCATTAAAATGTCCCGCTTGCAGAGATGCATCTTGGCGATTATCCGTAAAACTGAGAATCTTACCCGCCTCCGGGGAAATCACAGGATGTTGACGGAGACGGTTCACCGTAGAAAGACAAAGCAGCGTCGTTGCAGTGCTACGCCCCTCACTACTCAGGCGAGAGAGTTTCCGGTACTCACTGGCATTACTACGATGCACCACCCCACAATTCAAACAAGTGCGAAACGGTTTCGGGATAAACCAGCAAGCCGACTGGGACCCATCCAGTCCCAACTCATTATAACGCCCATTGGGAGCGACAAAGAGCTTCCGGGGAATATAGCGGGCATACTCCTTCTTAGGAACACGCCCTTCTCTTTTCGTAAAGCGAAACCAAGTATCCGGCAAACGGTCCTCATCACTACGCTCCCAAAGTCCTGGCTCATCCAGCGTAATATAACCCTCCTCAATCCCCTCCGCATCCGCCTCACTGTCGATCACATTAGGCAACAGAGGCGTAAGCATCTGAGACTCTTGGTTCCGCCTTACCAAATAATAATCCTGTCCACATTCACGACAAAACACCACCGGATAGAGTAAACGGTCTTGAGTCGTCGCATATTGCCCCTCAAGCGTCAGGAAACGTTGCTCAGGCGGTTCAATAGTCCCATAGACACTCCCCCCTTGGGAAATAAACTGATGGAGACGGAAAGGCAGTCCCTTCACCTTACTCGCCCACAGAAACATCTGTTTAAGTCGGTCTAAGCACCCCTCAAACTCCCCTTGAGCCTCATCCCCGTAAACCTGTTGGGCTAATTGTTTCGCACCTTGAGTTAAAGAAATAGGAGTCCGACGCACCAACCGTCCCTTCTCTCGCGCCAGACCAAAATTCATTTCCATCCACCCACTAAGCGGATAAGTTTCAAACGCCTCCAGGGTTTGCTCCCTCTCAGAGGGAAAAGCAGCCGCCAAACAATCCCGCAATTGCTCAACCGTTGGCTCAGGATAAGGGAGAGAGCGTTCTAAGGTTTCATCAATCACATTCTCAGGGGCCACCTCAACCCCAAACAGTTTACTCGCCACCGCCCCCACCGTCTCCAAACGGTCTTCCCTAGTCCCTTCCGTGGACATGGTAGCCGAAGTCCCAATACAGAGAAGGTCTTGACCACAACGCTGGCGCAATTTCCGCACCAACACCGCCACATCTGCTCCCTGGCGACCCCGATAAGTATGGAGTTCATCGAGAATCAAGAATTTAAGCTGAGGAGAAGTCACCAACTGTTCCTCATGCTGACGAGTCAGCATCAACTCCAGCATCACATAGTTGGTTAGGAGAATATGGGGTGGATTGTTCTGAATTTCAACTTTTTGGCTAAGGCTTTCTTGTCCCGTATATTGGGCAACCCGAATAGGACTATGGGGAACATTATTGAGAAATTTCTCAAATTCTTCCTTCTGAGAATTAATCAGAGCATTCATGGGATAGACCAAAATTGCCCGTACCCCTTTAATCTCAGGATGACGCAACAAATCCTCAAAAATCGGCACAACATAGGTCATACTTTTCCCAGACCCCGTTCCCGTCGTGAGAACATAGGGTTCATTCCGGTAGGCGCAGCGAAAGGCTTGTTCTTGGTGGTAATGGAAACGGAAGGGTTGACCCTTCTTAGAGAAATATTGAGCGCAGTCAGGATGGAGTAAACCTTGGTTGACCAACTCAGTCACCGTTGCACCCGCTTTATAAGAAGGGTTCAGTTGGATCAGGGGATCACGCCACAGTTCTCCCTTATCCAGTTCCTCTTGAACAAAAGTTTTGATTTTGCTATCCCGAATTTTGAGAAAACTTTCAATATAGTTGCGGTAGTCCCCGATCACTTCATCACGGAGGTTAAAGATATCGAGAGAGTGAGTTGGGTTTGCCCTCACCCTAAATCCCTCTCCCCCAGGGAGAGGGACTTGATCGACTCCCTGCTCGACTCCCCTTCTCCCTTTGGGAGAAGGGTCTGGGGGATGAGGGTCCGAGGGTTTTTGATTTTGCCGTTGCTTAACATACTCAGTCAGTTGTTCAGCCAAAGAATCCGTTAACGTTTCAACAGCAATCACCTCAGCCAGTTTCACAAAATCCCAATCCTTGGGAATCCCAGAAAATAGAGCCTCAATTTCTTCAACAGTAAGATATTCCACCCCCGTACAATCAAGAGGTTGAGGAAGGGCCTCTATTCCAATCAAGGTACTGGTCGCTTTAATCCCATCTTTACCTTTTTCAATTAAATTTTTTAACAACATAATACTAATAGTCCAATAGTTTGTTTAATAATCAATAAATTAATAACTGATCCCATTTTTGCTCTTACTCTAGGAATAATACTCGATTGTTAATTATAACAAAATTCACCCGGTACTGAAACAGTAGGATAGGCATCGCCCATACCTGTCAAAGTGGCAAATTGGGCAACGAGAAATCGTTGTTTCAAACAATAATTAGGACTCCCAATAAAGACCCTGTAAACCCTCAAGAAAAGAAGAAGACTGCGTTGGACTATCACACACCATTAAAGCCCGCATAGCGCGAGAACAACCGACGTAAAATAAACGTCGTTGGGCATTCACCACTGTAGCAACTTCTGCATCAGGTAGGGTAGAGTCCCGTTTGGGGAAGTCATTATGGGTGAGTCCCACCACCACGAAGGGAAACTCTAACCCTTTGGCAGCGTGGAGAGTTAACACTTTAATATAGGGGGCTTTAATGTCTATTTTTTTCCCCGATACATATTTGGCTTTGAGTCCCAAGGCATCCAGCTTTTTGGCGTATTTTTTAGCGGTTTGACTCCTAGGACATAGGATAGCACCACCATGCAGGGGAAGGCGGTATTTTTTCGCGGCCTTGAGGAAGAAGTCCCGAATGGCCTTAATTTCTTGGTCTTCCTCCTCAACCAGCAGAATTTTTGGGGAGTCGCCTTGGTAGGGGGAGGGTTGTTGGTGGAGGCAGTCTTGGTCCCCCGCTTCTGTATTGGCCAGAATGACGGCGCAAGCATCGCTAATTTGTTGGGTGTTGCGATAGTTCCGTTTCAGGAGTAAAGTGCGTCCGGCGACTTTTAAATCCGCGTGAATTTGTTTCCAGCTAAACCCTTTTTGATAGAGGGATTGGGAGGCATCGGCGGTGAGATAGACTCCGGTTAAGTCGGGGACGAGGGCAAGGAGGAAGCGCAGGGCAACGGGGGATAAGTCTTGGGCCTCGTCAATAATCACCGCGTCGTAAGGAAAAGAGTCCGCAGCCTTCTGGGTGACAATTTTTAAGGCTTCGCAGCGCATTTTTTCCCAGGTTTTTAGTCCCTTTCGCGCCATGATATCACTCCAAGTTTGGTACACTGCCCAGATGGCCTCGCGGATATTGGCTTTGAGGGGAACCCCTCGCCCTGTCCTAGAAATATTACAGTAATCTGTGAGGGTCTCAATTCCCCGCGATTCAATGACTTCTAGAAATTCTTGCAGGAGGTAAGAGAGTCCTAGCTTTTCTAAGGTTTGCTGGCGAACTTGACGGTCAAACACATTTTTAGCAGGAATCTCTGTGGTGGCTAAGGCGGTTTTTAAATGGGTTAGGCATTGTTCTTCCTTGGCAAAGCCAGTGCGTCCGTAAGTTTTGACGTAATAGTGGTAGGTGAGGGAGTCAACGGTGGTGACTTCCACTCCGGCCTCTTTGGGGGGTTGGCCGAGGAGTTGTTCTAGGAGTTGTTCGGAGTAGGTGACGAGGGCGTTGGTGTAGGTGGTAAAGAGAATGGAGGTGTAGCCCAAGTCTAGTAGTTTTTTGACGCGATAGAGGGCGAGGGTAGATTTGCCGCTACCGGGGCCCCCTTTGACGAGGATGGGGCCTTGTTTCCCGAAGTCTCGCAGTTTTTCTTGTTCGGGGCTGAGTTTCAGGAGAAAGGCACTAATATCCCCTTCAAAGTAGCGATCTAAGTCTTCTGGTTGTTGCAGGCGATATTCCGGTTGGCTGTCGATTTCGTTGAGGGGACGGGGGTAGAGGTTGTCTAGAATACGATTGAGGAGTTGATCACTGAGGGGGAGTTCTAGGAGGGCTTCGGAGTTGGGAATATTGAGCAAGTCTTGCCAGTATTCTTGGGGGATTCGCCATTTTTTCAGGAGGTCTGGGGTAAGTTGGAAGGGAAGGGCGGTGGTGTAGGTGGTGTCTTGGCTTGGGGGGACGGTTTCTGGTTCTTTCTCTGGGGTGGGGGGAGCAGGGGTTTGGGGTTGAGGGACTTCTGAGAGTTCCCAGTTGTCTAATGCTTTGGGAGGTGGGGGGGGTGTCTCAAAGTTGGGGATTTCGGTTTCGTAGGTGCGTTCATCCCGTTTCCGGACGCTGAGGAGTTTAACCCAACCTTCGCCAAAGCTATAGAAGACTCGGTAATTGCCAATGCGAATGCGATAAATGTTGGGGGTGTAGCCTTTGAGTTTTTTGGCATCCCCTTGGGCAGAAATGGGGTCATGTTCGAGGACTTTTACCGCTTTTGTCACTTTCTTACTGACTTTCTGCGGTAACGTGACCATTTCATTGAGGAAGGTATCGGTGATGGAGACGGCCCAAGCAGTCATAGTGAGTGAGTGATGTATTGTTATTCCTAATTTAGCACGTTGGGATAGGTGTCTCCAAGTTGGGCTTGAGTCTCTTGGATTTGGGGGAGTCTGAAGCGTTTGATGAGAAATGTCACCCCAGAGACACAGAGAGGGAGAAGGAGGGAAATCAACTGATGGCAAAAAATTACTTATTAATGTTCATAAAGAAGGCATTAAAATATGAATAATCAACAACATAATCTTATAAATAAAGCTCAAGAAAGTCTTAATGCTGCTAAACTTTTAAAAGCTAATAATTGTTTTGATTATGGTGTAGGGCTAAAGCCCCAGCCCTGTCAAGGTGGGTAACGAGATATGGCGGTTTGGAGTCGCCCTCACCCCCCAACCCCCTCTCCCAAGCTTGGGAGAGGGGGAGAAAATGTCTCTCACAAGTGTCTGAAACAACGGTGTCTCGTTCTACAATTTCTCACCTTGACAGGGCTGGCAATGCCCACCCTACTACTACTACTATTCCGAATTTGTTTGAGGCGGTTGAAGAAAAAGGACATATTATAAAAATAGAGTATCAAATAAAGAGCAGATGAGTTTAACGATTTCTGATGAATTTTTAGAGGCTTCTGAGTTGACACCGACGGAATTTTTACAGGAGATTGCTTTACATTTATTTCAGTTGGGGCGATTAACGGTAGGCTATGCAGCGAAAATGGCGCAAATGGATGTTGATGCTTTTCGAGATTTATTGAAGTCACGGAATATTCCTTTGTATCAGTACGATGTGGAAGATTTTGAAGTGGATTTACAAAATTTACAGGAGTTGGGACGTTTGTGATTATTAGCGATACTTCTGTAATCACTAATGTAATTTCTATTGGACATTTCTTTCTCCTTCGAGAACTTTACAAAACGGTAATTATCCCGCAAGCAGTTGCGGAGGAGTTAGCGAAAGGTCATCCTCAACTCTTTGATGAGTTACAGCAAGAAGACCCTCCAGTTTTGGCAGTTATGTCTGTGAGTAACCCTAAACAAGTAAAAGCGTTACAAGAACAGGCTAAATTGGATTTGGGAGAGTCTGAAGCGATTGTTTTGGTTTGGAATTGAAGACTAATTTATTATTGATTGATGAGCGTAGAGGCAGGGCTGAGGCGCAACGTTTGGGAATTAAAATTACGGGGTTATTAGGGATATTACTAGAGGGAAAAAGAAAGGGATTTGTTGCAGCGATTAAGCCTTTGATGGATAAGTTAATCGAAGATTCTACATTTTGGATTTCTCCTTCTTTGTATGACAAAATTTTGGTATTATCGGGGGAAAAGTAGATTTATTTGATTTATTTCCATGTATGAATAAGCTGATGTGCATTTAACTTGGGTACTGTCTTTAAGCTCCTGCCTTCTGCCTCCTTCCTCCTGCCTCTTCCTAACACACAAATTAAAAGCGTAACAGTTTACAAGGAAATGGGACTAAGACAATATCTCCTTTTTTGAGGGACATTAAACAGGTTCTCCATCTTCTAAGGTATAAATCTTAGGTTCATTTTCGAGAAAGTCAAAAGAATGACTATGCTGTGTAAGCTGTATAATCTCCTCAGATGATACTTCGGAAGTCTCTAAAAACAACTTTTCTTCTAATTTTCTTCTTTCTTCTGTGGTTAAAGAGTGAATGATTTGAACAAGAGAATCAACTAATTTAGTATTCATGGTTTGGTTTCCTCAATAAAACACTTATTCCCCTCATCCCCCGACCCCTTCTCCCCTGGGGAGAAGGGGAGTAATCTGAAAGTCCCTCGCCCTGTGGGAGAGGGATTTAGGGTGAGGGCTACCCCATCATGTCCCATGCTGCAAGGAGTAATCTGAAAGTCCCTCGCCCTGTGGGAGAGGGATTTAGGG
>NZ_JAQMSD010000046.1 GCF_028330525.1 Spirulina sp. CS-785/01 | reverse complement strand
CCTAAAGCATCGTAAACCCCACCAATATTATTGAGAGTAGTGGCTTCTCCTGCGCGATCGCCCACGGCTTCCCAGAGGGGTAAGGCTTGGTTCAAGTACTCTAGGGCTTCTTCTTTTTCTCCTAAAGCATCGTAAACCCCACCAATATTATTGAGAGTAGTGGCTTCTCCTGCGCGATCGCCCACGGCTTCCCAGAGGGGTAAGGCTTGGGTTAAGTACTCTAGGGCTTCTTCTTTTTCTCCTAAATCTGAGTAAACCTTACCGATACCAGTGAGAGTAGCGGCTTCTCCTGCGCGATCGCCCACGGCTCGTCTGAGGGGTAAGGCTTGGTTCAAGTACTCTAGGGCTTCTTCTTTTTCTCCTAAATCTGAGTAAACCCCACCAATATTATTGAGAGTACGGGCTTGCCAAGTTTGAACGGTTTCTAGGTCTTCTCCACTTGCTTCTTGCCCTAATTCCTGCCAAATGGCTAAAGCCTGTTCATAATGCTCTAAAGCTTCAGGTTTGAACCCTAATCTAGAGTAAGCAACTCCTGCCCCAACTCTTGCTAAACCTTCACCAAATTGGTTTCCCCCCGATTGAAATAAGGGAATTGCTGCTTCAAACTTCTCTATTGCCGCTTGTAATGATTCTGCTGTCCCTTGGTTCAATAGTTCAAAGCCTTCTTGAAATAACCTCTGTGCCTCCTCAACTTGGCTATTCTGCGCCACTCTCTCAGTCGAGAAGCGTGTCTCTGCCTGTTCTAGCGTTTCTCGCTCTATTGCCCCTCCTGCCTCAACTCCCCCCACCACGGGCAACAACACCCCCAACACCAAAAGACTCCGAACCACTGAGAAACGCTTCATTATTTTTCTACCCGAATTTCCTTTTCCAAATTAGCAAACCCATCGCCAGATGTCCCCTCTTTTCTCGCTATTTACCTGACTGTCGCTTCTTGATTTCCTCGGCCAGCATCGGCACAAAGGGAAGTAAACTGGTTAATTGTTGCTCGAAGACTGTCTGCGTTTCCACGTCCTATGCGTCCATCCCTCTTGCATCCCATCTGGCAGTTTTTTGCTAAACTACGGTCTCCTAGCACTGAACTTGAAGAATGGTCGAATTCTGACCCCGAAGAATCTATGATTGATAACCCCGTCACTGATCTATTAAACCCGTTCCAACGGTTTGGAGTCCATCTGGGTCTAGACCGTATTAACCACCTCCTTGACCGTTTGGGCAACCCACAGCAGCAAGTTCCCCTGGTTCATGTTGCGGGGACCAATGGCAAGGGGTCGGTTTGTGCTTATGTGTCTTCGGTGTTGACTGCTGCGGGGTATCGGGTGGGTTGTTATACTTCCCCTCATCTCGTTGACTGGACGGAACGCATTCGCATGAATGGGGAGAATATTTCGGTGGCGGCGTTTACGGCTATTTTAGAACAGGTTATCGCGGCCACTGACCCCCACACGGAAACTCCCACTCAGTTTGAAGTGGTGACGGCAGCAGCGTGGTTATATTTCGCCCAGCAAGCGGTAGATGTTGCGGTGATGGAGGTGGGGTTAGGGGGGAGACTAGATGCAACGAATGTTTGTGATACTCCTCTTGTGACTGCGATTACTTCGATTAGTCGAGAACATTGGCAACGGTTGGGGGATACGTTAGCTAAAATTGCCGGGGAAAAGGCCGGGATTTTAAAACCCCATCGTCCGGTGGTGGTGGGTCAATTGCCTCCGGAAGCGGCAGGGGTGGTGAAAAAGCGTGTTGAGCAGTTAGATTGTCCGGCTGTGTGGGTGACTCCTGCGCGTCCTCTGGGGGAGGGAAAAGCGGAATATGCGGGGATTGAGTATGGGTTGCCGTTGTTGGGGCCGGTGCAGTTGTTGAATTCGGCGATCGCCATCTCTACGTTACAACAACTCCAACAGCAAGGATGGGATATCCCTCTCACGGCAATGCAAACGGGACTCCAACACACTCAATGGACGGGACGCATTCAATGGCGAGAGTGGAATGGGTATAAATTGTTAGTGGATGGGGCCCACAACCCGGCAGCGGCCATGGCCTTACGTCAGTATGTGGATACGCTAAAACCTCCTATTACTTGGGTGATGGGGATTTTAGAAACCAAAGACCATCGAGAAATTTTCGAGGCGTTATTACGACCCCAAGATACTCTTTATCTAGTCCCTGTTCCCGATCATGCCACGGCAGACCCGGCAGAGTTGGCGGAGTTGGCCCAAGAGGTGTGTCCGAGTCTAGACCGTTGTTGCACCTATCCCGATCTTTTTCCGGCGTTAATGGAGGCGTTGGAGACGGATCAACAGGTGGTTTTATGTGGGTCGTTGTATCTCTTGGGGTATTTTTTGCGGAAAACGGGGGGTTAATCTATTTAAATTGCTCCGGATCAAACTGTTCTGCATCTCCCCCAATCCCAATGGCCGTGTTTTCAATTTCTGCATCGGTGAGAATTAATTCTTCCATCACAGCACCCGCCACATTAACATCATACAGTTTTGCAGCAGTGAAGTCCACTTGCACTAAGCGGGCATTTTCTAAGGTTGCATTTGTCACCATAGCCCCAGTTAAGTTTGCCCCGGTTAAGTCTGCTCCGGTTAAATCTGCCCCTTCTAGGTTACTATATGCCAAATTTGCCCCTGTTAAATCGGCTTCTCGTAAATCTGCCCCAATTAAATGTTCTTCGGTTAAATCTGCTCCGGCTAAATCGCAACCTTGACATTGATTTGTGCGTAGTAACTGTACCACATGATCGGGGTTTTCGGCTCTCGCTGCCCCTATGAATAATAACCCAGTGACTAGCGTTAAGGGAGCAATTACTTTAATTATTTTAATTCCTCTCATCTGTCCCTCCCAACGGATATTTTATTTGGTTTTTATGAAGTTGGAGCATTATTTTTGCGCCAACTAAGTATATTCTAGCAAGTTTATTAAGGAAGACTGGACAAAATTGCCAAACTGTATATAAACGTAATGAAACTTTGAACAAAACTTTTTGCGCAGTCCCCATCTAAAATTTATAATTTAGATGGGGTTAGCAACAACTCAGTCTGATGAGGGTTGGGATTACCAGTCGTTATGGTTGCGGTGGGAGTCCCATTCCCAATCATCTTCTGGGAGGGGTTCAGCAAGGGTTACGGGAGGAGGGACGGTGATTTCGTCTAGTTCTGGTTCTTCTAAGTCTTCTTCTTCTGCTAAACTAGCTTTAATGGGTTGAACGACTCGCGCGATCGCATCTTTAACAAACCCCTTCATAAACTCCTCTTTCTGCACCAACTGAAACTGACGTTGCACCACTTCTGTCATCCCTCCATCTCCCCAGTCTTGATCATGACGGAAATATTCAATAAAACTTTTCCCCGCAATACGGGTTAAATAGGCCGCAGTCACCCCTTGAATGGCCTTCCCGGCCACATAAGTCGCCACATTTAACTGTAATGCCGTGGCCACCATCTGTACAGCACCCTTCACCACCCCCAAACTCACCAACGTTTTCCCCAACGACATGGCCAACTCTCGGCCCCGTTCCATATTCAGTTCGCACCCATAAACCTTGCCAATTTCGACCACCATCTGTGCATTAACTGCTGCGGTGGCCAGCAAGTCCACCACAGGTAAAGGAGTCACCGCAATCACCCCCGCCCCAATCCATTGAAAACGGTCTATAATCTTATCAGCCTGTCTGCGTCGCTGTTTATCAATGATGCGTCTTGCTTCCTCTCCCAACCGTTGCGACTGTAAGAGGATATTATCGGCCACTAAATCTTCTCCTTCGGCCCGTAACACTGCTGCGAGTCGCTTAATAAGGGGGAAAATCTCCGGTTCAGGTTCAGCTAATTCTCCATTCTCTAATTGTACAGCTTGAGGGTTCGCACAGACGGCCACCACATCCGCCGAGGGGATAAAGTCGGCCACTCGGTCCCGTAGTTGCTTTAAAATTAGCTCAATTTCGCTTTCGGTGTAGAGATCAGTCTTATTTAACACCACCAGAGACCGCTTGCCAATTTCCGCTAGAAACCGCAAAGGTTCATACTCTGACTGACGGAGATCATTATCGACTACAAACAATAATAAATCCGCTTCGGTGGCCAATTGTCGTGCAATTTGTTCTCGTTCCGTTCCTTGGACTCCCACTTCTAAAATGCCTGGAGTATCTGTTAATAAAATTTCCCGTTCTAGTCCAGGGACAACCATGCGATAGGTTTTCCCTAACTGGGTTGTTCCCATGGTGGCCCCCACATCTCCCACTACTTGACCAATTAACCCATTAATAACCGATGTTTTCCCCGCAGATCCTGTTCCAAAAATAACAACTTTGATCTCTCCTCTAGCTAAATTTTCCGCAATTAAACGCGACCTTTCTAAAAGTTCCCGTTGTGCGACTTTATCCTGAATTTGGGACACTTGTTGGCGAACTGCTTTTAAATTTTCCCCTGCTGCTGCGGATTTTTGTTCAGGGAGATTCCGAGTAGCCCGTTGCTGTTGCCGTTTTTTCTTGGAGGTGGTACGACTGGTGAGGTTAAAGTAATAAATAAAGGCAAAAATGAGTAATCCGAGTAAGATAATTAAGAGGAATAATAATAAGTTAGCTAAGAGGGGGGCAGTAAAGGAAATTTGAAAGTAAAGACGGTATAAAGCATCAACTAACCATAACATTAATCCCAAAATGAGACTAATGCCAACAATTAAGATAATAATGCGGGGAAGGTTTAAGCGCATTAGAAACAATTAACAATAATCAATTTATAATTGGCAATGCTATATTACAATAATTTTTTTAAAGTTAGCTGGAATCCTTGTACTACAGTTTCTCCGCTTAGGGTGGCGGTTTCTGGGTATTGGGTGATTGAACCATCGGTGCGATAAACGAAGGCACAGCGATTTTTGCGGTCAATTAACCACCCTAATTTTACCCCATTTTCTCTATATTCTTGCATTTTTGCTTTGAGGTTTTCTAAATTATCGGTTTTAGAGCGAATTTCTATTACAAAATCAGGGGCTAAGTTAAAAAATTCGTCTTCTCCTTCGTCCCATCCTTGGGGTAAATTTTCGTTGGCAACAAAGGCCGCATCTGGAGAACGAACTGCATCATTAGAGAGTTTAAATCCTGTATTAGAACTAAAAACTTCCCCTAATTCATTCTCTAATACAAAAGTCATTAAAAAAGTAATGGCTTTGGCTTCTCGATTTCCCGATATTTTTCCAGTCGGTGGCATGGTGACTAATGTTCCATCAGCATTCCGTTCAAAGCGCAATTCAGGATTTTTAGAACTCAATTGCATTAATTCTTTATCACTTATTTTAGGCGTATATTGAATCATTTTTTGTGGTTCTTGGTTGCTTGTTATTTGTTGTTTTTTATTGGAGACTGATTACTGTTCCCTATTCCCTATTCCCTATTCCCTATTCCCTTAATCCTTAATTAAAAATTCCAAAAATGCGGAAAAAGTTCAGAAAAGAGAAAAAGCTACCGACGGGGGAAAGGACAGAGGAGACAGTATCACCGACTCTGGCCACAGTGGAACGACGGACAATGACCACATCATTATTTAATAAAACTGGATTATTTTCATTATTAATGCCTTGGGATAAATCCACGGGCAATTGTTCTCTGGAGACTGTACCATTGGGGTTAAGGCGCACTAATTCAACAATACTTTCTTTGGCTCGATTATTAAACCCGCCAGCCGCTAAAATGGCTTGGTTGAGAGGGGTATTAGAGGGGACTTCTTGGGTCCCTGGCCGTTCGACTTCACCCACTACATTAACGCGGATGGTTTCTGGGGCAAAACTGGCGGATGCCAGTGAACCTGCTTCGCTGGGGTCAATTTGTTCCGCTTGGGGGACCATAATGGTGTCTCCGGGTTGCAGGGGGATATCTTGGGTTAAGTTGCCCGCTTGTAATAACTCCCAGAGGTTAATATTAATGATTTCTTCTTCCCCAGACCGTTTCATGCGTCGTAAGCGAACATTGCGGACATCTGCAAAGGGGGTTATCCCTCCCGCTTGTTCGATGGCTTTGGTTACGGTGGGGGGGGCTGTACTCCCTTCTGAGTTTACTGTATAAGTTCCGGCTCGCATAACTTCTCCTACGACGGCAATTTGTAGGGGGGTACTGGCATCGGTGGCAAAGCTGGCATCGGCTAATTGGCGCATTTCGTTGCGGTTGGTGATAATTGTGGTGGGGATATAGAGACTATCACCATCTCGTAGAATGATATCTTGGCCCGCATCTCCCCGTTGTAACAAGTCCCAGAGGTTGACACGATAGACTTGTTGTTCCCCTTGGTAGGTGCGACGGATTTCCACTTGGCGAATGTCGGCGGTGAGGGTAATGCCATTAGCCAGTTTGATCACTTCGGTGACGGTGGGAAAGCCATCGGCATCGGCGGGGTTAATGGTGTATGATCCAGGACGGTTGACTTCTCCTGCGATCGCCAGTTTAACGGGACGAGGAGACAGTAACCCTAGGGTGACAATGGGACGGACCAAATAGGTCTTATATTCCTGCGAAATGCGGTCTGCGGCAGCATCTAGGGTGAGGTTTTTGACATTAATACTCCCGACAAGGGGGAGGTTTAATGTGCCGTCGATGAGAACGGGATATTCTCCACTATACTCCGGTACATCAAAAATATCTAACCGAATGCGATCGCCCGCCCCCAGCGTATAAGGTTGTTCCGGTGGGGGAGACGTGGGGAGAGGTATTTCGGTCTCCAGTTCAAAGTCCTCAAACTCCGAAACCGGAACAGTTTCTTCAGGTGGGGTGACATTGGGAGAAAAATCATTATTGACCGGAGTTTCATTCTGGGGAAACTCATTCTCCATCTGCGTCCCATTTTCGGGAAAGTCCGGGGTTTCAAAGGTAGGAATTTGTCCCTGTACCGCTTTTGTCCCCCCACTCAATAGAAGTAGGGTTAAAACCAGTAAGTGTGAGCGCATTTTTTTAAGAGGTAATGGGTAATGGGTAATGGATAATGGATAATGGATAGTTACACAAACAACCAACAACAGAAAATCACCGTTCTTGACCGACAGGTTCTTCTTCAGAGGAGAAATAGCGGTGATAATAGTAGTATGACCCGCCACCAATATCCTTTGCACCATTGGCAATTAAGCCTAACGCCGACGTTTGCGACACTTTGATATTATCGAGGACTTGTTTTAACAGAGTTCGGTCCGTCCATCCTAGTCTCACCACCATTAACATCACATCCACCTGAGAAGCCAAAAACTTCGCATCGGCTAACCCTAACATAGGGGGAGTGTCAAAGATCACTAAATCGAAGGTTTGGCGGAAACGTTCGATGAGAGACCGCATTTTTTGGGAAGACAGGAGACGGGTGGGGTCCGGGGGAATTTGTCCCGCAGTGAGGATAAACAGGTTATCATCATTGGGCGATCGCTGAATCACATCCTCCACCTCAATATCCATCGAAATGACATGAGACAACCCCCAAACATTCGGTAAATCCGTCATCCCATGGATTTGAGGCCGCCGTAAGTCCGCATCCACCAGTAACACCCGTTGTCCCATGGCCGCCGCGGCCTGGGCTAAATTGGCCGACGTAGTGGACTTCCCTTCCAGGGGGATCGAAGAACTGATCACCAGCGTCTGTAACGGCTTATCCGGCGTAAAAAAGGATAAATTAGCATTGAGAGACCGAAACGCCTCCACAAAAGGAGAAGCCCGATAACGACGGGAAAACGACGGGAGAGAGTCCTTACGGTCCTTGAAATCTTTGCGATAGGGAATAATGCCCAGCAGAGGTAAACCCAGATTCTCTTTGAGATCATCGGGAGAGTGAAAGCGAACATCCAATTTTTCCGCAATTAAAGCCGCCCCGGCCCCCGCTAACAGTCCAGCCACCACCGCCAATAAAATTCCCCGTTGAGTATTGGGGGCAATAGGATATTGGGGCAGTTGGGGATTATTAATCAACTCCCAAGACATAGTACGTTGGGCCGCTTCGATTTGCAGGTCTTCTTGGACACTGAGAAAGCGTTTTAGGCTTTCTGTCGCCACTTCTAACCGTCGCTGGAGGTCATTATATTGGCGGTTGAGGACAGCAAACTTCTGCATTTCCGCTTTAGCCCGACTTTCTGCTTCTTGCAGGGCATTTTCCTGAACCGTTAAAACTTGTTGTTGGTTGAGAGTATCAATCAGGTTTTGCGTCAGACTGAGACGGATACTATTGGGAGAAGTATTTAAGTCATCAATCTCCGTATTTTGGGCTTCTTCCCCCAAGACAGCCACCGCTTCCTCACGGATCAACGGCATCAGGTTCTCTTTCCGGTCTCGCAACCCTTGGAGACTCGGGTTTTGGTCAGTAAACCGGGCCGACTCTAGGGCGATTTGGGTTTCAATTTCTTGGAGTTGGTTTAATAACGTTTGATACCGGGGGGCCTCACTCAAGGCCGTCACCGTCATAGCAGTATCTAAATCAATCTCTAATTGACTATTCAACTTATCGTAAAGGGCTTGGTTGGCCTTGAGGTCCGCTTGAGTATCCTGGCGTTGTTGTTGAATTTGGTTGAGACGGTCCGCCACCTTCTGGCCTTGGACTTGGGGATCAAGTAAATTATGTTCTTGGCGGAATTCTTGGACTTGGGCTTGTAACGTATCAACTCGGTTTTGCAGTTCCGGTAACTGTTCCTCTACAAATTGTAAGCCCTTTTCTTTCCCCGTTTTCTGTTCCCGTTGGGAATAGTCAATAAAACCCACCGCCACTTGATCCAGAATATACTTAATTTTCTCTGGGTCTGAGTCCTGATAGGACACCTCTAGAATTTTTGTGCTATCTACCCGACCAATGCCTAAATTGCCAATTAACCCGTTATAGTCCACATCGGGATATTTTTCCTGAATCTTCTCCACAATGGGGTCCATAACCGTGGGACTGCGTAAGACTTCCACTTGGGTATCATAGTCCAGTTCTAAGCCCAATTGCCCAATCAGTCGCTGACTAAATTGGTCAAAACTCGCTTCTCCCGCAATGGGTTCGACTAACAGGCGAAACTGACTACGATAGAGGGGAACTTCGTTAAATACCCGGAAACTCACCGCTAAAGTAACTGCCCCACCCACCAAAAATATTAACCACCAACGGCGACGTAACGCCGAAAGTGCTTGACGTAGGTTAAGGGTATCTTCTTCAGCTTTGGGGAGATGTGGGGGGGGTAAACTTTCACTCATCTTGGGTTTACCCAAGGGAGTATTCCCCGGGCCTCCGGAAAAGGGAGGTTGAGAATTTAAATTTGAGACCATAATACTCAAACTCGATAAAGAGAAGTCGTCCCGTTTAGGAATGGCACTTTTTCTCTCAGGACAGATGATTCTATGATAGAGGCTTGCAACACCTTCAGCACTGTCTCAGTGTAATGAAGGATCACACAGGACGTTCTACAGGGCATAATGTTTGTCTATTCTAGCCCCCCTGTGGGGCTTTGTCGCCCTTTTGAGTTACTCAATGGAAGTATTTTATCCTATGGCTACGTCTAACCCCCCAGAATTAATTATTGAAGCGGGTCGCACGGAAAAGCAATATTGGCGCGACCTCTGGCGGTATCGAGAGTTATTTTATTTTTTGGCGTGGCGAGATATTCTGGTGCGCTATAAGCAAACTATAGTGGGGGTGGCTTGGGCGTTGTTACAACCTTTTGTGTCAATGATTGTGTTAACGGTGGTATTTGGGAATATTGCCAAATTACCGTCCGATGGTGCGCCTTATCCTATTTTAGTTTTTGCGGCCATGTTGCCTTGGCAGTTTTTTGCCAATTCTCTCTCTGCGTCGAGTAATAGTTTGGTGACAAATGCCAATATGATCGCTAAGGTGTATTTTCCCCGTTTAATTGTCCCGACGAGTGCGGTGGTGGTCAGTTTTGTGGATTTTTGGGTGGCGGGGATGATTTTGTTGGGGTTGATGGCTTGGTATAATTTTGTACCGACTTGGCGTATTGTGTTATTACCGATTTTTGTGGCCATAGCCGCTTTAGCCAGTTTGGGGGTAGGCTTATGGTTGGCGGCGTTAAATGTCCGTTATCGGGATTTTCGCTTTATTGTGCCGTTTATTATTCAGTTTGGTTTATATATCTCCCCTGTGGGGTTTAGTAGCAATGTAGTCCCGGAAAAATGGCGGTTTCTCTATTCTCTCAATCCTATGGTTGGGGTAATTGATGGCTTTCGTTGGGCGATTTTGGGGGATAAGTTTCAATTGTATTGGCCGGGGTTTCTCCTGTCGGTGGCGTTGGTGTTGGCTATTCTGGTGAGTAGTTTCTGGTATTTTCGCAAAATGGAGCGCACGTTTGCGGATGTGATTTAACAATTGGTGATTGGTGATTGGTGATTGATTATGAATGATGATCAGTATCCGGAATTCCCTTTGGCGGGACGAAATAAGAAGGCGTTTCTTTGGACTCCTGACGGTGTACAAACTTTGCTGGATGCGGGGTGTGCTTGGGGGTATGGGACTCGCTTTTTTACGCAGAAAAGTGAGCAAGTATTTGGACTTGAACCGGATGAAAAGTATATTGAAATTGCCCAAAACCGTTATCCTGACCTAGAGTTTACGGTTTCTCCTCTCGAACAAACTCCGTTTCCGGATCAGTTTTTTGATGTAATTATTGCTTGCGATACCTTGGAACACGCGGAAGATGAGGTGCAGTGTTTTTCTGAGATGTTTCGTATTCTGAAACCCCAAGGTTTGTTAATTGTAACTACTCCCCATCAAGGAGTATTTGCTTTTCTCGATCCGGCGAATGCTTTACCTTATTTAGAGTATTTTGTCAAGCGTTATTTAGGAATTTTTTATAAGTTAGCTTATTGGGTGAGAAAGCGGAAGTTTCCCGAAGAAGTTACGGCAGAAAAGCCAATTTATACCCATGAAAATACCCATCGACATTATACGAAAGAGGATTTTATTGAGTTTTTAAATCAATCGGAAGCGAAAGGACGGTATGACATATTAAAGGTTTTTCGTTCTGGGTTATTGTTGGGGGTTTTAACTCATAATATTGAGTTTTATATTAGTTTATTTTTTCCGGTTAAAGTTAAGAGGGTTTTGGAGAAAGTTGTGATTACGCCTTTAAATTTTTTGGCAGAGTTGGATTATTGGATTCCTTATCATAGGTTGGCGTATAATATTGCTTTGAAAATTAGAAAAATTGAGTAAATAGCTTGGGTTAAAACGTGATCATGTAGGTGGGGTGTAACGAAGTTACCTGAATATGCCTTGGGTTAAAACGTGATAGTGTAGGTGGGGTGTAACGAAGCAGCCCTGTCAAGGTGAGAAATTGTAGAACGAGACACCGTTGTTTCAGACACTTGTGAGAGACATTTTCTCCCCCTCTCCCAAGGTTGGGAGAGGGGGTTGGGGG
>NZ_JAQMSD010000045.1 GCF_028330525.1 Spirulina sp. CS-785/01 | reverse complement strand
GGAGTGGTGGGTGGGGAGGGAGTGGTGGGTTTTGAGGGGAATGGTTGCGCTAAACCGGGAAAACTGGTAAATACACAGAGAGTAAAAAATAATAATAGTAACCAAGCAAAAAATTTCATTGGAGAGTAAGGAAATTGACCCACAGGAAGAAAAAGGGCATCACCGAACTTGTGCCTTATATCTTATTGTACACGCTCCTAAACAGGGGTTTAATGATTCCGAATTAAAAAGAACCAAATGCGTAAAACCTCTGCCACTGTCCAGGCTTGGGCAAAGGCCCCTCTGGGGGTGTGGGGGGGGTTGCCATCGAAAATCTCGCTTAAATTGCCCACACAGCCCGATTTGAGGTGATCGCGCATGGGATCAAGGAAAGATTTGGCTTGGCTGAGGTCGTGATAGACTTGCCAATGGGCTTGGATGAAATGCCCGATTAACCAACCCCAGACGGTCCCTTGATGGTATGCGCCATCGCGTTGGATGCGATCGCCGCCATAAATTCCTATATAATTTTCTTCATAGGGAGCCAGCGATCGCAAACCATGAGAAGTTAATAAATGCTGGGCCACTTTATCCACCACCTTCTGTTGTTCTTGGGGCATTAATAAAGGCATCCCCCCATAAGCAGCAGTCACCACCGGGAGAGACACGGCAAAAATCTGATTGGGCCGCAACAACCCATCATTCCCTTTGGGAGTATCCAACACATCAAAACAATAGCCCTTCTCTGGATTCCAAAAACGACTAAATCCCCGCAAGGTTTGGGCGGCCTGATCCTCGTAGCGTTGGTAATTTTGCCCAAACTGTCGCCCCCAATAGGCCATCAACACCAAAGCATTATACCAAAGAGCATTAACTTCAATGGGCTTCCCATGCCGGGGAGTCACTACCCAGTTATCCACCTTTGCATCCATCCAAGTCAACTGTTCCCCCGGCGATCCCGCCTGTAAGAGACCATCTTTCGGATCAAGTTTAATATGGTAACGAGTCCCCCGAATATGCCAGTCAATCACCTCTGCTAACTTGGGAAACAACTCCACAATTAACTCGTCATCTTGGGTTTTTTCCCAATAGGCTCGCAGGGCTTCAAAATACCAGAGAATGGCATCTACAGTATTATAAGCGGGTTGGTGTGTGCCATCGGGGAATAAATTGGGCAACATTCCCTGATCTAAATAAAAGGCATAAGTCCGCAAAATTTTCCGGGCAATATCAAACCGTCCGGTGGTCAACGTCAACCCCGGTAAACTAATCATAGTATCCCGGCCCCAATCCCCAAACCAAGGATATCCCGCAATAATACTTTTCCCATGGGGATCATCGGGGAGGGTGCGATCTACAATAAACTGATCGGCGGCTAAGAGTAACGATTGAATCCACTCTGGGAGACGAGGGAGAGATGCAGGGGCCCCTTGGGTCCCCCATTGGATTAATTGTTGACTGTGATTGCGCCGTTGTTCATACATTTGGGGAATATCTAAATTAGGGGAAGGGTGGGTACTGGCCACCAACGTTACTGTTTCCCCTCGTCGGAGTTTCGTTTCCATGGTGGCCCCGTGGAGGTGATCATCTCGGTCGGGTAAACCCCGATACTGCTCTCTGGGGAGGTCAAATTGATAATACCATTGGGGGTAAATGTGCCATTGGGGTTGGGGATAGCGATGTTTGGATTTACCTTGAATACAGGAGACTTGAAAGGGAATTGCTTCGGGAAAGGCTTGAATTTGAATGCCCTGGGGGTGAGATTGAATATTCATTGGCCAATCATCTCCTTGGGTGTTGTGGTGGGAGTCGCGGTAGTTGACGAGGGTTTTAATGGCGAGGGTGAGGGGGTATTTTCCCCGTCGGAGACGATAGCGAATATAGGTGGTGTTTTCCCCCTGCTGCATCCAGATGGATTTTTCTAGGAGGACATCCGCGAAGGCATAAAGCCAGGTGACAATTCCTTTGTGGAGGTAAAACCGTTCGATGTGTAAATAGCCTTGGGGGGCGATTGTACCATCAGTCCAACGGTTGGCGTAGAGGGGATAGGGGCGATTTTGATAATGGCAATCTTCGTCCAGTTTGGCGAGGAGGAGGGTGCGGCCTAGGGGGGGGTCTAAGGCGGCCATCAATAACCCATGATAGCGTCGGGTGAGTAAGCCGGAAATTGTCCCGGTGGCATAACCGCCAATGCCGTTGGTGAGTAGCCATTCCCGGCTTTCGGCGGTAGGGAGGTGGTTGCAAATATCTCGTCCAAACTCAATGGTCATGGGAGTGGATGGGGAAGCTACGGTTCTGCGTTACACTGAGTAAACTCTGAATTTATTTTTCAATTGGTGTATTGAAAATAAAGTAATTTGGGCAATTATCCGTAAATGCCCTGAGTAATACTGTAGCCTGTATTAGCACAGAAATGAATGGCCCTTTACCCCGATTACCCGTCCTTTACTATCTCGATTAAACTATGAGTTCTCTAGCTCCTGCAACCCATTTAACTGTTTTATCGTCAGTTGTGTCTAAGGATGAGGAAGTTTTAAATGCGATCGCCCGTGCGATTTCTCTCTCTGCTGAGGCGGAAGAATTTTCTCTCCTACTGGTTTGTTGTGATGATGTCGGTTTACGACGGCAGTATATCGAACGATTATATGCAGCGACGACGGTGACGTTACAGGAGGTTGCGCTACATCCCCGGATTACCTCGTTATTATCGCCGATTGAGTCTTGTCTTAATGCTGATCTCCCCAATGGGTTGATGATTACTGGGTTAGAGACACTGGTTCAATTACGGGAGTTTCTGGAAAATGCCAATATAGAGCGTAACGCGCTCCAGAATACGGCGAAGTTGCCTTTGCTGTTGTGGGTGAATCGGGAGGTTTTAGCGAAGTTACAACGATATGCTCCCGATTTAAAAAATTGGGGGGGCAGTGCTTATTATTTCCCTGCCCGTTAAGAGACTGGGTTAGCTTTGACTGGCTTTATAGGTTGCCCAACTGCCGTTATGGTGGGAGATGTCGGGGTAGCCGTTTTTTTTGATGAGGGATTGGGGATAAAGCATTGCGATCGCTGTTGTCCCGTCTTCAAGTTCAATGGAACTAGGATAGAGGTTGGGCGGTTCATGGGCCAGTAAATAGTCGTATTGGTCTGGGGTCATTTCGTAGAGTTCCCCAGTAATGGCGATGCCTCCCTCCTCTACCTCATAAATACCGGGGTGTTTATCCTCGACGGAGTGGAGACGGTAGAGGGGGGCAGTTTTGCTCGCTTTCACCAAGCGACAGTGGGCAATATTATTATGGTTCGGTTGTCCTCGTAAGGCTGAACCACAGATGAACATTAAGACGTTGCCGTTACTCACGCTGTTTTCTGTACTCCTAGCTGAATTCAGCAATATTATGCCAAAAAACCATACACCTTGGGTTAGAAACCCAAGGCTAAGAGCTTAAACCTGTTCAAAACGGGTTGAAAAACCCACGAAATACACCTTGGGTTAGAAATACACCTTGGGTTAAAAATACACCTTGGGTTAAAAATACACCTTGGGTTAAAAATACACCTTGGGTTAAAAATACACCTTGGGTTAAAAATACACCTTGGGTTAAAAATACACCTT
>NZ_JAQMSD010000044.1 GCF_028330525.1 Spirulina sp. CS-785/01 | reverse complement strand
CCCCCCAACCCCCTCTACCAACCTTGGGAGAGGGGGAGAAAATGTCTCTCACAAGTGTCTGAAACAACGGTGTCTCGTTCTACAATTTCTCACCTTGACAGGGCTGGCATTGCCCACCCTACAATGATTAATCTACAATGATTAATCATTTATGAGCAGAGAGTTGATTGTAGGTTGGGTGAAGCGTAGCGTAACCCAACACCCCCTAAAACAGACGATAATTGACGGAAAAGTAAAAGCCATTCTCTTGTAAAGTATTGTTTGACGAGTCCACATCAGACAAAGAGACCCCCCAATCCAAACGAATCGTCAAATTATTTCCCTGTTGCAGTCTTAGCCCCAAGCCAGTGCCAGTAATAGCGGTGTGCTTCGTTATACCCTGATCCCACCCCCATCCTGCATCAAAAAAGGGGACAATTTGCAAAACTCCTTGCCAGTCGGGAATTCGCAGGATAGGAATACGGACTTCAGCAGAGGCTAAAAGGCCGTTATCATGGAAGAATAGGTCTTGACGATATCCTCGCACGCTGGTTTGTCCCCCTAGGCTAAACTGTTCTAGAGAGAGAAGGGGACGGTCTGCAATCTGCATATCTCCTCGAATGAGTAAGAGGGTATCTGGCCCTAATAAGCGAACCCATTGGGCTTGGCCTCGCCAAGAAAAAAAGTGACTGTCTGGGGGTTCGGGGTTTTCGGTGGCGTTAAACCAGTCTAACCCCCAACTGAACTGGGAACGGGCGGCTAATACTTGTCGTTCGCTGCGTTTGGTCCATTCTTGAATAAAGCGAAGGGCGGTGACTTTACTTCTCCCTTGGGGATTATCTCCTTCGGAGACTAAAGGAATGTTAAATAAGCCAATTTCGGACTGACTTTCCTGTTGGGAGAGGGCCAGGGTGAGGGCAAATTCTTGGGTGGGGGTTTGGATGAGGGGTTGACGTAGGCTGAGTTCGTAATAAACGGAATCAGAGGTAATATTAAGGGGTTTAAAGGGGTCTTCAATGACTTCGCTGTCTGTTTCTCCGTAGGCAAAACGAATTGTCCCATTGCGAGGGTTAATGGGGATGGTATAGTTGAGGTCAAGGCTATTACTGCCATCGGTGTTGGAGTAGTTGGCATTGATGCGATCGCCGATTCCTAGTAAGTTGGCTTCCGTGACGCTAACCCCACGACGAAAGCTGCCCACGGTGGGGGAACGGTTATTATTTAAAGGAAGATTGAGACTAAAAGTATCGGCTTCTCGAATCTGCACATCGAGAATATTAAACCCTACTTTGGTCCCGGCGGAGAGTTCTGCGGATAAATTAGTGATGAGGGGATCAAGTTGTAGCAGTTGTAAGGCTTCTTGTAACTCATTAACATTGAGAGGAGGATCGGTGGCCAGTTGGAGACGATTGCGGACATAGTTGGGGTTGAGATGGGTTGTTCCGATGACGTTAATGGCTTCTATTTTCCCTTCTACGACTTGAATGGTTACGGTATGATCGGCAAAGTCTTGGGCAGGAATTAACGCACCTGTGGTGATGTATCCTCGGTCGAGATAGAATTGGGTAATGCGCGATCGCGCTTCTAATAATTCCGCCAAAGATAAAGGCCGATTCAGATAGGGTTGCAGGAGAGGGGCAAAGTCTTCTTGGGTAAAAATGGTACTCCCAACTATCTCAAACTGTTCTACGGTAATTTTTTCCGGTACAGTCGGTTCTGTTGGGGTGGGTTGCCTAGAGGGTTCAGAAGTATCGGGCAGATCGAATAATTCCTCTGGGAGAGGGAGTTGAGGAATATCCGGTTCTGGGAGAGGTTGGGTTGAGGGGGGTTCGTCTCTCGGTGGGGTTTGACTGAGGGGAAAAGGAGTGCGATTAGCGTATTCTAGGAGGTCTAGTTGTTCAGTAACAGTGGGTGCATTAACGGGAATCTTAGGACTTTTCTCAAACTCTTCTGCAACCACTGGATAGACTTCGATTCCCGTCAAATTAGGGATTACCAAAAAGATAGCCCATCCCCAAGTCAATCCCTGTTGTTTAATGTTGTTTCCAACCCATCTTTTGCTCACCACATACCCCATAGTTGCCCGGTTGCTTAGTTATTTTGGAGATAGGGTAGCATTGATCGCGTTCACAAAGTGTCTCGGAACGAGAATCGCTTTTCTAGAACTGGGTAGAGACTATTCGGAACATTTAGTAGGGTTAGGCATATACAATACGCCCCTAGTGGTCTGTTTCAGCTAAAATGAGGCAATCGAATAGTGCGATCGCAATGGCAAATGGAGTTATACTAGAGCTTAGTTGCTTCTAATTCTTATATGCCCCGGCTCGATCTTTACCATAACGTTGTTAACGTTGTTAGAGTGGCTCTGGTTAAAGATGGTTGGACAATCACAGACGATCCATTGACTGTTGAATTTGAGGATTTAACCGTTTATGCCGATCTCGGCGCTGCAAAAATTATTGCTGCTCAAAAACTCGAGCAAAAAATTGCGGTTGAGATTAAGGTTTTTCGGACTCCTTCACCCGTGACAGAATTAGAGCGTGCAGTTGGACAATATTATTTATATTTAACATTTATTGCTAAACAAGAACCTGATCGCGCTCTTTTTCTAGCAATTCCCGAACGGATTTATAAGAACTTTTTTCAACGTCCGTCAATTCAAGTTTTTGTGAAAGAACGCCAGATTTCTTTTTTTGTTTTTAATCCAGAACGGGAGGAGATTGTCAAATGGATCGTCAATTAGAACGATATCAAACGATTGCACGAGAAATTGTTGACGATTATGCTCGCTATGAGCCTAGTCGAGGAGAGATTAAGTTGCAAGCGATCGCTGATGGTGATTGTTATTTGCTGATTAGTTTTGGCTGGAATGGCGATCGCCGGGTTCACAGTACAATTTTACATCTGCGCGTCGTTGAGGGAAAATTTTGGGTAGAACGAGATGAAACTGAAGAAGGGATTACTCAAGATTTACTTGATCGCGGTGTTCCTAAAGAAGATATCGTTCTCGCTTTCTATCATCCCGAAGATCGAAAATTAACGGAGTTTGCGATCGCTTAATGAGTGTTTTTATTAAGGCGATCGCACTACTCGAAAAAATAGCAGAAAGGCGATCTCGCTCCACAAAAAGAAGCGATCGCGTCACCCCCTGCATAAACGAGTACATTATTGTAAGCTATAAGAGAACTAGGCTTAATTTCTCTAGCTGAATATAATTTACACTATACTTTTAAAAAACAGATAATGGAGGCAAAGCCAAAAGAAATCAGGATTTATACAACTTCAGATAACATTGCTCCTTTTTCGCAATGGCGCGACTCTCTCAAGGATAATAGAGCCAGAGCTAAGATTAGGACAAGACTAGACCGAGTTGAAAGTGGGAATTTGGGAGATTATAAATTTGTGGGAGAAGGAGTATATGAACTCAGGATCGATTACGGAGCAAGGTATCGTATTTATTTTGGACAAGAGAGTAATATGATTATTTTCTTATTATGGGGAGGGGATAAAAGTACACAAACTAAAGATATTGCTAAAGCTCAAGTCTATTGGAAAGATTATAGGAGTCGGTATGATGTCTAAAAGTATTAGTTATCATAAAGAATTAATTGAATCTTTAAAAAATCTTTCAGAAGCCGCGATGTATCTTGAAGTTGTTTTAGAGGAAGGTGAGCCACCAATGATTAGAAAGGCTTTTTATAATGTGATTGAGGCGAAGGGAGGATTGAGTAATTTATCACCAGACATTCAAGAAACATTTCTTCAATTTGACCAAAAACTTCATGAAACGGGTAAAATTGAATTTAGCTTATTGCGGACTTTACTTGAATCTTTGGGGTTAAAAGTTGGTGTAATGGTCATGACAAATTAAAAAAAGTGTTCATGGAGTGTTGCAAAGCGATCGCCTTTCAGAAAATTAGAAGAAAACGCGATCACGTTCTCCTAACACGATCGGTGCGATCGCTTTTTCCCATCAGATCACATTACTTTTCAAAAAAAGGATCGCGCCTTGGGTTTAAGGGTGCGATCGCGAAAAAAAAGACCGCGCTTGGGGGATGGAGGAAGCGCGATTCTGTAACTCATTTTGGGAGCTTATAGGGTTAGCTTGTAGCTTGTAGGGTGCGTTAGCAGGCCATCAACTTAGGTCAAAATCCAGTTAATGTTATTTCCTGCGTAACGCACCGAAACCCATGAATTTTTTGAGTAAAGTGGTGCGTTACGGCGGAAATTTTAAGTTAATTGGTGAATCCCAAATTAGTTGACCGCCTAACGCACCCTACTTTCTTTTCAGTAGCAATTCGTAGGGTGCGTTAGCAGGAATTCGTAGGGTGCGCCCTTCAGGGGATCAACTTAGGTCAAAATCCAGTTAATGTTATTTCCTGCGTAACGCACCGAAACCCATGAATTTTTGAAGTAGGTGGGTGCGTTACGGCGGAAATTTTGAGTTAATGGATTAATCTTAAATTGTCTTGCCGCCTAACGCACCCTACTATCTGCTGTAATAAGCAGGTTTCTAGCGTTTTTTAATGCAACATTTAAGGTGCGTCACAGTCATAATTGGGAGATCAACGCTTTAATTCCCAATAGGCTTTTAATGGATTATAGTTTCGGTCACGAATTCCTGATTTTGAGCTAAGTACACTTGGGTAATGTGCAGCACCATAAGTGTATGGAGGTTTCGATACTTCAAAATGTAAATGTGGAGCAAATACGCCTTTAGCACCATTGGCACCTACACCACCAACTTTTCCAACAACCTGTCCCTTGCTCACTTTCTGACCTTCAGAAAAGTAGCGACTATTCAGGTGTTTATAAATATAATAGCGTCCATCTTCTCCTAAAATTGTCAAAGTTCCATAGTTAGAAGTTGATAACACAACAGTTCCATTTACAAGACTTTTGACTTCTCGATTATTGATTGAACCACCAATATCAATTGCACCGTGATAGCTGTTCATCGAAGTTACAGCGTTGTTATAATCATCAGAAATATATGCTCCACTAGGTCGAAAATACGCTCCGAATAGATCATTACTTAAATCTCTGTAAAGTTTTCCTATATCAGAATTGGAATTCTTTTTAATGAAATTCAGATCGGCTGCACTATTGATTGAATCTTCCCACTGCCATTCACTCCATGATGCTAAATTCTTGAAATAGTTACTACGCTTTTCAAGAGTGGAAAGAGGAATAATCTTATCCCACGTCTTACGCCAACCTGTACCGTGCGTGAGTAACTGCATCTGACCATTGTCTTTCACAGTGTAGAAATAATAGTTCCCAGTCTCACGGTCATAAAACAGTAAATCTGTCTTGCCATTACCCCCAAAATCGCCAGGAATAATCTCATCCCAAGTCTTGAGCCAACCCGTACCTTGCGGGAGTAACTTCATCTGACCATTATCTGTCACGATGTAGAAATAATAGTCCCCTGTCTCACGGTCATAAAACAGTAAATCTGTCTTGCCATTACCCCCAAAATTACCCGGAATAATCTTATCCCATGTCTTGCGCCAACCTGTACCTTGTGTAAGTAACTGCATCTGACCATTGTCTTTCACGGTATAGAAAGCATAGTCCCCTGTCTCACGGTCATAAAACATTAAATCGCTCTTGCCATCGCCCCCAAAATTACCCGGAATAATCTTATCCCAAGTCTTACGCCAACCCGTACCGTGCGTGAGCAACTGCATCTGACCATTGTCTTTCACAGTGTAGAAATAATAGTTCCCTGTCTCACGGTCATAAAATAGTAAATCTGTCTTGCCATCCCCTCCAAAATCTCCAGGAATAATTTTATCCCAGGTCTTGAGCCAACCTGTACCTTGCGTGAGCAACTGCATCTTACTATTATCTTTCACGGTGTAAAAATAATAGTTTCCAGTCTCACGTTCATAAAACAGTAAATCGCTCTTGCCATCCCCCCCAAAATTACCCGGAATAATCTTATCCCACGTCTTACGCCAACCCTTATCACGCTGTAATATAGACAATGATGTATTATTTTTTGTGGCATACATTTCACCAGTACCACTATCTTGGTCATAGAAAACTAAACCTGTATTTGTTCCAAATGAACCATCAAAGATTTGAAAAATAGGTTTTTTAGAGTCAAAAGTTTCAGTAGAATTCTTATAAAACTTATCAAAAACTTGTTGAAGCAACTTCACAAACCCCGAACTGGTCGGATTACCAAAAATCCCCAAGAAGGAACTCCAAGACGGGGAGGAAGTAGTGAAAGAATAACCCGAATAATTTGGAGTCGCAGCCCGTTCCATCGGTGTCACCTTACCTTCCCCACTCCAGGTCAACGGCACATACTGCAACTGCTTATCATACTCCTCCTCCTGCATCGACTTCGCCAACTGTACCGCAGCCGCCATATTCAGCAACCCTGCACCCGTTTCCACATCAAACCCTGGTGCATTCAAATCCATCGCAGTATCTTTCAAAATCTCAATCACCTGGCGATAATGTAACGTAGGATTTGCAGCCCAAACTTGAGAAATTGCCCCTGTCACCTGTGCAGTGGCCACAGATGTTCCGTGCATTCCCTCTACATCATCCCCAAACGTCGATAAAACAGGATTGTCTAACGTTCCTCCTTTCGCAACAATATCTAACCCTTCCCCATAACTGGAATAGTCTGCACGGTCAAACGTCTCTCCCTCAATTTGTTCTGCTGCACCAACGGTGATGATATTATCAAACCGTTCCGAGGCTTGACCTAAAGCAGACATCACCGCACCATCATTCCCCGCAGCAACACTGACTACAACATTATTCTGACGGGCATATTCTAAGGCCGCCATTTCCATCGGGGTAAACTCATATCGCGTCGTCACATTCCCCTCAGCATCAATTTGAGTTAAGTCCATACTCAAATTAACCACCGCATTAGGTTGCTCAGACTCCCGTGCCGCATCGACAAACTCGACCAAAGATTCAGCCCATTGTCCCGATCCTACAGCACGACCGACCCACAGAGGTGCATCATCATTCACCCCATCAATACCAATGCCATTATCTTGTTCAGCAGCGATCACACCTAAAACGTGCGTGCCGTGTTTATTCCCTTCCCCATCACTGAGTAAGGGATTATCATCTCCATCGACGCGATCTTTCCCTAATGTGATTTTGTCGTAATCTAGATCAGGATTATCGCTACTCAATCCCGTGTCAATGACTCCAACTAAGGGTTGTTTCGATTGTTCTACATCGGGAATGGTTTTCTCTGAGGCCGTATCATCCACATACTGTTCAGCATAGCTGACTACAGCTTGCCCTAAATCACCTTCGCGCCAGTCGTCCTCGGCATCCATTACCCCTTGTTCAATAAGCTCATCCATGCTGGGGGCTTCCCCTTCTGCACCTCGGACTTGGAAAATTAAATCATTGTAGTCTTCGTCATACCACTTATGACCCGCTTGTACGTCTTCCATGACAAAAGTGTTGCCATCTCCCGTGACATCGGCAATTTGCCCAAAGTGTAAGGTATCATCGGGGTTGGCTGTGCCGAGGGAGAATAGGGGGGCTTTTGAACCGCCAATATTGGGGTCATTTAAGACTTCTTGCACTGTGCCATTGGGGACTAACATTACACCAAAGCTGTCTCCTGGACGCATAGAGACGGTTTTCACCCCTTGATAGTCTCCGGAGTTCCAATCTTTGCTTTCGCCTAAACTGCCCGCAAATTTCGCGCCTTCGGTTCGGTCACTAATGACAATATGACCGAATTCTGAATCACTGGTAGCACGGAAGGCCGCTTCTTGGATGAATTCTTCTGAACCCGCTTCAAATTCATCCATCCCTTCTAAGCTGAAGATGGCAACTTCTCCTTTAAATTTCCCGCCATCAAAGAGGAAGTCGATGCCGACTTCTCCGCTTTCTCCAACGGTGAATACTCCGGCATCATATTTGAGGATGTCAGAGGGAAGATCGGCAGGTTCTAGGCCTTGTTCTGCCCAAGCTAGGTTTTGAGAAAAAACTTCTCCCTCCTCTGCTGCTTCTCCAGAGGGAAGGGGTTGCTCGTCGGTTTGCACGTCTTCTAAGTCGGGAGTTTGCAGTTCCCTTCTGATTGGGAAATTCAGTTTCTGTTGCTCGTCGGTTTGCCAGTCTTCTAAGTCGGGAGGAAGATCGACAATATCTGTACCGGAAAAATCATCGACATCCACTAATCCACTAGGGGTGAGGATAGGTTCGAGGATGAAGGATTGGAGTTGATTCTGCTTGTGGGTTTGATCTTTTTTCCGTTTGAACATGGTAGTGTCCCTCGATAACAGGTCTTGATTCGGTGACTCTATCTACTTCTCTGTTCAGAGAGACTGGTTTTATGCAGAATACTGGAAAATTTTTGCGAAAATTTTTTCAAGGTGACGAAATTGCCTCCTAGTCAGGGTTAGCGCGAATTCTGGGCAGAGGGGCTGATTTTAATTTTTGTAACGATTTGAGAGATTTTGCGTAAAAATGCCGCTTTTATCCAGAGAACCCAATGAAGCTCACGATTTTCTCAAGCAAGACTCAAGCATGACACCCCTAAAGTTCATTTACCCTTTGCTCGGTTTTTCTCTCTTAATCCCCTTCTCCCCAGTCACCGCACAGATTATCCCGGATAATACGCTAGGGACAGAACAATCTACCGTCAACTCCACCACCCTCGATGGCCTCCCCACTGAGATGATTGAAGGAGGGGCAACACGGGGAGAACATCTCTTTCATAGTTTCAGCGAATTTAACGTCCAAGAGGCCCAACGGGTTTATTTTGCCAATCCTTCTGGAATTAATAACATTTTAAGTCGGGTGACGGGAAATAATATCTCGGAAATTTTAGGCACATTGGGAGTAAATGGGGGAGCAAATCTCTATTTAATTAATCCCAATGGTATTCTGTTTGGTGAAAATGCCCAACTTGATATTCGGGGTTCATTTTATGCAACAACCGCAGACCATCTCTTATTCGACAATTACGAATTTAGTGCCAAAAATCCGGATAGTCCCCCCTTACTCACCCTCAATATTACCCCAGGAATACAATATCCGGATAATTCTCAAGGAACAATTACTAACCAAGGTAATTTAACCGTCGGTGAGGATTTAACCTTAGTGGGTCAAAACCTTGACGTTACAGGAAACCTAGAAAGTGGAGAAAATTTGACCCTTTTGGGAACAGATACGATCACTATTAAAGATAGTATTGACCGTCCTATAATTCTTAATGCTGGCCAAAACTTATTAATTCAAGGCAATGAAACCATTGATATTTTTGCTCTCAACCATCTCGATAGTGGTTTAGTCTCTGGAGGGGATTTAACCCTACGCAGTCAAAATGCTATCAGTGGGGATGCACATTTTTGGGTAGGAGGGACATTTTCGATTGAGAAATTAGATGAAACAAGGGGAGACTTTTATAGCAAAGAAGACCCAATTGTTTTAGCTACAGGGAATGTTATGATGAATGATTATACGGGGGCATCACTGCATATTTTAGCGGGAGGCAGTGTTACTATAGGAGATATAAATATTACTGATTCTGGAACAGATAACACTACTATTAATACGAATAATAGTGACCCCTTCATAAAACAATTAGCTCAATTCAATCTTTCTGATGGTACTCCTGTCGAAGTTGATGGGAGTAGTGCTACTTACCATACCTTAGATATTCGAGCAGGGATTGATTGGAGTCAAATTGGTGGCTTACCTGTTAGTTTACAAAATACAGAAATTACGCTAACACCAGTTGCCGTAACTTACAACAATCTGGCCAACCGTGCTGATATAAATGTTGGTGAGATTGATATTAATGGAGTTAGTTTAACTCCTATTGGAACAGGGGGTCAAGTCTTTCTCACCAATCAATATTTTGCTAATAATTTACCTGGTAATATTACAGTGGATGGGGTCATTGATACTAGAGACTTATTAGGTGGAGGGTTAGTTTATATTGATTCCCGTAATGATATCAACGTGAATCAGGGAATTAATGCGTCCTCTTTTTTACCTAAAAACATGGGTAATGGTGGGAATGTTATTCTTTTATCTAATGAAACAATAACTTTAGGTGCAGAAATTTTATCAGAAGGACTCGAAGGAGGAAATATTACTTTAGAAGCTAATAACCCTTTAGTTTTAGATTATGGAGTGTTTAGTCGTAGTTATAGTAGCACTTCAAAGAATCAAGGGGGAAATATTGAGATTACAACCTCCCAAACTTTAACTATCCAAGCAGGTGCAAGACTATCGACTCAAACAGTAGGAACAGTAAATGCGGGAAATATTACTGTAAATGCGGGAGCAATTAATATTCAAAATAAAACCAATTTAGCCAGTGATACAGGCATTGTAGCGAATACAGCAGGAACAGGTATTGCTGGGAATATCGCGCTGAATACAGGTGAGATGTATTTAGATAATGGGTTTATTTTTGCCAATACCTTTCGAGATAGCACCTCTCCTACTGCTCCTTTAGGAGATGGTGGACAAATTACTGTTAATACCAATGATTTAACTCTCGAAAATGGCTCATTTCTCTCAACCGCGAGTCAAAGTGAAGGGGTAGGAGGAACAATTCAAGTTAATGCTAATAATTCGGTTAATTTAATCGGGACAAATGACCAAGGATTACCCAGTGGGTTTATTTTTGGGGGGTTTAGTAGTGGGGATGCAGGTCAATTACGCATTAATACGAGGGACTTGTCTATCACGGGGGGAGGATTGATTTCTGGGTCAGCGTATGACAGTGGGAAAGCAGGGGATATTACTGTAAATGCGAGGGAGTCGGTGACGGTGCAAGGAAGTGGCCTCAATGCACCGAGTGGGTTGGTGTATGAGACGGGAGGGACGGGAAATGCAGGGAATTTCACTTTGGAGACGGGTGCATTAAATATTCTTGATGGGGGGAATGTGTCTGCACAGAGTATTGGGACGGGGAATGCAGGGACGTTTACTGTGGATGCAAGGGATATTTTAGTGCGAGGAGAGTCTGGGGATGGTCGGTTTCAGAGTCGTTTGTTTTTCGATTCTGCGAATGCGGGAAATGCAGGACGGTTACAAGTGCAAACCCAACGGTTACGGGTAGAGGAGGGGGGACAAGTTGCAGGGACAACACGAGGGTCTGGTGACGGAGGATTTTTAGGGGTTAATGCGACGGAGTTGGTGAATATAGATGGGTCTGGGAGTGGTTTGTTTTTTGAGAGTTTAGGGAGTGGGGATGCACGGGGGATTGAGTTAAGGACGGGAGATTTGACGGTGCAGAAT
>NZ_JAQMSD010000043.1 GCF_028330525.1 Spirulina sp. CS-785/01 | reverse complement strand
GTGGTTCAACCGTCAACTATCCCCTATCCCCTATCAACTATCAACCAGCCGTTATGACCCCCCAGGATTGCCTTGCCGAACAACTCCTAGACTTCGCACTTCAGTCTGGGGCCGATAGTGCGGAGGTTTATCAATCTCAATCGGTGTCCCGTCCCGTTTTTTTTGAAGCAAACCGTCTCAAGCAGTTAGAAAGTACGGCTTCGGAGGGGACGGCGTTGCGGTTGTGGCATAATCATCAACCGGGGTTGGTGGTGGCCTATGGCCGCATTGATCCCCAGGAGTTGGTGGAGAAGGCCCTGGCGCTGTCGGAATTGAATCCTCCCGAAACCATTGAATTGGCGACTCCTCGCGTAATTCGGGATTTACAGTTTGGGGAAATGGCGGAGGTGGGGGAGTTGGTGAAGTTGGGCAGGGGTGCGATCGCGCAAATTCGAGAACAATATCCCCAAGTCCTCTGTAGTGCGGAGTTTCAGTCGGAACAGGAAACCACAACCCTGACGAATAGCCAAGGACTCCATTGCCAATATACAGACATGACACTCAGTTGTTACTTAGGAGTGGAATGGATACGAGGGGAAGACTTTTTAGGGGTCTATGAAGACCAAGAAGCGCGAAATAAGCTAAATTTAGACGGTTTGCTTCAAGATCTCCTCAATCGCCTCCAATGGGCCCAGAATAACACGCCAACCCCCACAGGACGCATTCCCATTCTCTTTACCCAGAAAGCAGCTACCCTGCTTTGGGAAACCGTGGCCGATGCTTTGAATGGAAAACGAGTATTAGAAAAGTCTTCTCCATGGTTTGATCGGACTCCAACCCACCAGAATCCGGTTCTCGACTCCTCCTTAACCCTCAGTCAACAACCCCAAATTGGGCCCTATAGTTGTCCCTTTGATGATGAAGGAACACCCACCCAACCCTTGACTTTAATTGAACAGGGGAAACTGAGTCGTTTTTATTGCGATCGCACCATTGCCCGGGCCCTGAACACCCAAAGCACCGGAAATGGCTTCCGACCCAGTTTAGGACGCTACCCCACCCCCGAACTCGTCAACCTCCTCATTGAACCAGGGGATCATTCCCTCTCCCAGTTGATCCAATCCCTCCCCCAAGGACTGATTGTGGATCAAATGCTAGGTGGAGGGGCTGATATTTCCGGGGACTTTTCTATCAATGTTGACCTAGGGTATCGCATCCAGAACGGAGAAATCGTTGGTCGGGTGAAAGATACCATGGTGACAGGCAATATTTACACCGCTCTCAAACAAGTTCTTGCCCTCGGAAAAGAATGCAGTTGGCAAGGATCGTGTTACACCCCCCCAATTATCGTCGAAGGACTCTCAATTGTGAGCTAGATTGTGAGCTAGATTACAAAAATTTACCTGAAAAATTAAATGAATCCGCAACTGTGGGAAAGACTCCAAAATCTTGACTAGGATTAAAAAGAGTCAAACCGTATTTATTTCAGATGGTGGTTTCGTTTTATGGATGGATTGCAAACCCAAATCAACACGATCAATATGAAGCTGGACTCCCTCCACCAATTGGTCGAACAGCTAATTGTACAAGTCAATGAAAGGTTTACCCCTCACACGGGTTCATCCCCCGCAGCACATACCTTGTCTGCCCCTTCCTTGTCTGCCCCTTCCTTGTCTGCCCCTTCCTCCTCTCCCCATGAGACTCAAGCAGTTGTGGCTGACTCCACTCCGCAAACTTCCTTGTCTGGGGAGAAAGAACAGTGGTTAGAGGAAACCAACGAACTGCTTGATGCAGAGCTTCTCCACTCGGATACCATGCCGTTAAACTATGCAGAATTTACTCAGCAAAACTTAACCCATAAAGACATCTTGAATGATGAGGAAAACTGGAAAAAACTGAGTGATTATCACTATCAACCCGATGAACAAGAATTTGCGCCCGATTTACAAGTTCGTCGCCTCACCGCCCAAGTGACCGCCGCTTATAATCGCATTGCTGCTTTAGAAGAACAACTCTTAGCCCGACGGGGAGGACAAGAAAACCCATCTCCTCAAAACCCGCCTACTCCTAAACTGGGGTCTCATCATCCTCCGACTCAGAAACATTATCTGAGTGCGAATGCTCCGACCGAGAAGCAACACAGATAATTTGCTCTAATAACTGGGGTAAATAGGTCGGGTTTGGGTGAGGAGTGATTTGATACACCGATACCGCTTGCACCAGTTTAGTTAATTGTTGGAATTCTTGTTGTCGCTGAGAACGGGTTAACAGATAATTGACCGATGTGTTGGCAATTAAACGGAGTAACGCCTGAGTTGGCGGTAAAGGCTGCACAGACGGTGCGTTAGTCGCTGTGCGAGGGTTGAACAAATAGACCTGAGAGAGGGGAAAGGGTTGGGATTGAAACTGATAACCCCCTTGGGTGAGGTCCAAGTATCGTTTATCCCAAGTGGGATGGGTGGGAACAATACGCGGCAATTGTTCCCGATGACCATAGAGTAACCCAACCGACTCGGGCCAAAGGCGCAAACGCGGATACGCTGGCATTGTTAGCCATTGTTTCCCCTGGGGAAAGAGGGGAACGCCATCATCACTTAATACCGGATAGCCGAGTTGGGCAAATGCGGCGGCTGTGGTGGATTTCCCGGCCCCGGCTGGCCCGACGAAGGCTAGGGCGGTGTGCTGGAGACAGACTGCACTGGCGTGGAGACAAGTGATCCCCCGTAACCGCAGGACAAACATTAAAACGGGTCCAAGGAGGTAAGTGGCCGTGTCTTCTAGGGTGAGAGAGGAGGGCCATTTGGCCCAAATTTGGGTGGGGGGATGTTGGATGAGGAATTCCGTGCGATCGCCGTATAAAAACCAATATTTCCCCTCTCCTAGCCCCCAAACTTGCAAATTGGGCTGTTGTTCCTCCGTTTGGGAGGAACTCACATACCAAGGTTGTGTGTTGGGAATATCGGTGAGAGGGGGAAATTCCCCCAAGGTAATCTCAACATCGGGGGAAGTCTCTCCGGTTGTGGCCAGACGGGGGACACCTGGCAGAGGATGGTTAGCAACAAGCGTCAACCCATAAACGCGATGGAGCGGCATGAAGCGGTTAGTTGGTTTTGTTGGGGACGACATCCATTCCAGCCCCGTCTCCTGCTTCTCCATCAACTGCGCTAGCTTGGGTGAGTTGCGCTATATTCCCATAAATTTTTAATTCCGGACGGTGATAAGGCTTTTTATTGAGGTTTGAGGCTGACATGGTGATAACTCCTATTTTAGGCGAAAGAATCCTCATCTATAATCTTTGATTTAGATGGGGTGCGTTCAACACTCCGCCAACTAAATTATAAATTTTAGATGGGGACTGCGCAACAAGTTTTGTTCAAATGGATGGCTTTCTGACGGGTTTCGTGTAACAAATTCGCTGTTACTTGACCAATTTTATTGTTCTTTGTTCTCCCCCATCTCCCCCATCCTCCCCATCTCCTCCATCTCCCCCATCTCCCCTATCCTCCCCATCTCCCCCATCTTCCCATTACCCATTACCAATGCCCAATATCCAATAGCCCAAACTCACAGGCCGTAGATTGCGCCAAGCTGTCCATACAGAGGGGTTGGGGGATTGGGTTAGGGTTTTTAATTGGGGAAGATCTACATAAGGACTAATTGCTGCTGCTGCGGGAATATTAGCCCACGGGTTGATCCCCTGTTGTAACTGGACTAAGAAAGGATGCCCTGCAAGGGGGGTTTTGGGCCGTTGGTACACTGTTGGGGGGAGGGTGGCCCGGTGGGGTTGGTTTTCTCGCCATTGGAGGGTTTTGCGGGCTAAATATTTATTTTCGCACCAGGGGAGGGGGGGAAGGGCTAAGAGGTAGTTAATTAAACGCACATCGAGGAAGGGGAAACGGATGTCTAGGGGGGTATGGGTGAAACTGGGGTCGGAGGTGGCAAATTGGGCTTGCCAGATGGGGTGTAGAATGGCTTGATAGGCCCGTTGTCGGTAGGGGTGAGGGGGGGGAGTTTGGTCTTGTTGGTGTTTTCGCCAGCGATCGCGCAATTCATACTTTCGCTCAAACTCCCCATTCAACCATTGAGGATACCCTGCATCTAAATCGGGTTTGCGGCCTCGTAGTTTTCCTAAAATGCCTGTTCCCCAATGGGGAGAGATGCCATACTGGAAGCGAGACCGGAGAATATCTGCTAAAAGAAGCGGAAAAGGGATTCCCCCCAACATTTCTGCGACGGTGGAGAGACGCAAGACTTCATCCCCTCCTTGGCCATACAAGACAATGCAACTATGTTGAGCAAGGGTTTCATTTTCTTGTTGGTTGAGGGAGGGGAATAAATTATTGTAGGGTTCGGGAATGGGTTGCCAACCCTCGTATAAGCGATGATCGTCAGCGATAATGTACTGGAGCGGTACATTTAAGCCTTGGGCCGCGATTCCTGCATAATATCGTTCTTGGTCGGGGATTAGGCGGTCATAGACGGTAGTGAAGCCTTTAAAATGGACTTCTGGGGCGACATCTAAAGCAGTTGCAGTAATACTGGTGGAGTCGAGGCCCCCACTAAACAAAATACTGACAGACGACGTATGGGGGGAGGTGATGCGGTCTTGGACGGCCTGATCGAGATAAAATTGGAACTGTTCAATATAAGTTTCGGGGTGTTTATAGCGGAGGGGAGAGGGGACGGGAAGTGACCAATATTGACGTTTTTGGACAGTTTCGGGAGTGACAGTGAGACAATGGCCACCTGGTAAACATTGGATATCTTGAAAGGTGGTGGTTGCGGGGTTGGGGTTGAAGTCGAGGAGCAGGAAATCCGCGATCGCCTCCTCATTCAACCGTGACGATACCCTAGAATGTCCCCGCAAACAAGCCAACGTATTACTAAATAAAAAACAATCCCCCAACTCCGCATAATAAAACAACTTCACCCCCAACGGGTCACGGCCACAAAACAAACCCCTTTTGCGACTATCCCACACCACAAAGGCAAAATCCCCCAATAAATACGCTAAACAATCTTCCCCCCACACCTGATAGGAATAGGCAATTAAGGCCACATCACTCACCCGAGGAGTAATAACACATCCCTTGTCTAATAATTGATCCTGTAACCGTTGACGATCATCAATTCTGCCATCAGCGATAATATAAACCTGTCCATCGAGGGTAAACGGTTGTTGCGGGTGAGACTCTCCCAGATAGCCTAAACTATACCCCAATCCCACCGCCTCTTTTAACCAAACCTGTCCCTCTCCTTCCCCCCGACAGCGTAACCTAGCGGCCATTTGCTGTAAGTCTAGTTGGTTAACCGGAGTTTGATCACGCTGAAAAATCCCACAAAACCCACTCATCACAAAAACTCAGCTAAAAAGTCCCAAGAAGTCTTACTCCATTCTTCCACATCTTCCCAACAAGGTTCAGGGACCAACACCCCCAAAGCGGCCACCACATCATCATTTATAGCTTCAATATCTTCTTGATCAAACAGTTTCGACAAGGCCAACAAATCCCGTTTTTTCAAGGGCATCAACTGTGCGCCGTGATACTCTGTATGGGAGAGGTGAAAGTCGGGATTGAGGGATTTAAAATTCCCGGCCAGTCGTTCTGCTTCAATTTTGGCACTAAACTGCACCAAGTCTTCGGGATAGTCCGATTGAGAAGACGGGGGAGAAGAAACACTCATAGGGGCAAATGCACCATGTTTAGGCGATTAATCGCTACTGGGTTGGGGGAGTCACCCAAACCTATTCTCTCACTCAGTTATCCCCGGTGAGTGAATTGGGTGAACCGATATGAGACCACCATAACCCGTTTTGTCTCCCCTGTTCGGTATTATATGTGTCTCTGGGAATCGTGGATAGTTGAGAGTTAAGAGTTGATAATGATTAATGTTCTAACTTTGCCGCTAATTCTGCTTTAATGCGATTGAGGATCGAGGCTTCATCGAGAGAATCGAGAATTTGTCTTACAACGGCCTTTGGGCCATCGGGGCCCCAAGTGGCCCCTTGAATGAGGTATGTTTTAGTAATGTGGGCGATCGCATAAGTCGAAACCCCCGCAACCCCCGCTTGTGTCAAGGCCACCGACACATAAGGGGCCAAAGTGGCCCCCCCAGTCACCGGGGCCGTAAGTCCCAATAATCCTTTAATCCCACTTAATCCTAACGTCGCTAACAACTCACTGGCACTAATTCCCCCCATACTGAGGGCAATTTTCTGTAACAAACTCAACGCCCCTTGATGGGTCATGGGGATACCATAGAGTCGAGACAGAGTAAGAATTAAGGCCACATCAACTGTTGCACCTGTAAACAGATCAAGCACCGTAACGGGATTAAGGGCCACTGCAACTGCTTTCGTCATCACCCCTCGCATAATAATCCCTTGTGCCGTTTCATTGCGAATGGCCAATTTGCGGTCAATCACTTGTTCATTCACCTCATCCGCATACAACATGGTATTCAAGGCCAACAGTGACTTCCCCTCCCGATGGAGAATTTCTAAAATACGCACCTTTAACTCCTCCATCTGGGGTTTATCCCGTCGTCTCTCCACCTTCGTACTTCCATCAGGCCGACGGACTCGTTGTGTCACCAGTGGAGAAGCAGCAACCTTAACTATTTCTGCCGGAGAGAGCAATTCTTTCACCCGTTCATCCCGAATTTTCGCATAAATCGCCTCACAATCGGCTTCAGGATACTGGTCAATTTTATTAAACACCAAGAGCATCGGTTTCCCCACCTCTCGCAGTTGGGACAATGCCTCATACTCAACCTTGGTGATATCTCCCGCAATGACAAATAAAATTAAATCCGACTGTTTCGCCACCTGTCGCGCTAAAACTTCCCTCGTCTCCCCATCCACTTCATCAATACCCGGAGTATCCACTAATTGTATTTCTACCTTGCCTTTCCCCGGAATAGCGATGCGTTGTAATCCTTCAATGTCGTCTTCCGGTTTCACCTCCCAATTGGCACTGCCAATATTGCGAGTTACCCCATGCAGCGGCCCCACCGTAAAGGCATCTTCGCCTAAAAGTGCATTGAGAACCGAAGATTTCCCCCGGCCTACCATACCAAAAGCTGCAATTTGTAAAACGGTGCGATCGAGGCGATCCAACATTTGCGACAGTCGCTCAATTTCCCATTCTAACCCCGCTTGCTCTTGGGGGGTTAAGTCAAGGCGCGTTAATAGGTGACGGAGCGACTGTTGGGCCTGCTGATAATTAATTTCCGCTTGGATATCTTCAAACTGTAACAGCGTTGCGTCTAAGTCTTCAGGAGTCCAAGGGAGGGGTTCAGGTTGTGTCGCGTCCGTAGGGGAAGGTCTCGCCATAGGGGGATTAGAGATGACATCTCTTTTTATTTTAGTGGGTGGGGTCGTATTTTACAGGCAAGGGGACAGGAGACTCAATTCAGAATGGCTTTTGATAACCTGAGTTTTTACAATAGAGGGTAAATACTCCCCTAACAGCAAGATGACGCAACCTACGCTTAACACTCGCCTAATTGATTCTCTCACTCAAATCATTCTTTCTCTCTCAGAAACCGAACAAGAAATCTTAGCCCACCAACTCCAGAACTCTCTAAACTCCGCAGAGGGTATAACGGAGACTGATCCAACACTGAAAGCGGATATTGAGGTAGGACTTCAACAACTAAAAACAGGTCAATATAATGACTATACTCCAGACTCACTTCCTAATTTAATTGAAGCCATTAAAATGCGCGGTCGGCAACGCCTCAAAGAGGAATCGTAATAGTGAATCATTTTCTAATTTCCCAAAAAGCCGAAAGTGATCTAGAAGATATTTGGGTTTATTTAGCCAAACAGAATGAAATCGTAGCCGATCAGCAAATTGCTAAAATTTTTGATAAATTTCCTATGCTCGCGCAGTTTCCCAATATGGGAAGGCAGCGTGATGATCTGGCTATTGGTGTGCGAAGTTTTCCCATTAAACCTTATATCATCTTTTATAAATATTCGTCTAATCAACTAGAAATTATACGAGTTTTACATCAATCTAGAGATATGAAGAATCAATTTTAACTCGCAAATAATTCTCACAGTGCGATTCTTTATTTTAGTGGGTGGGATAGTATTTTACAGGCGACGGGAAAAACATCAGAAAAACTCACAATTGCGCGAGAGAATCACGTAGCATTGAGAGAGAAGATGCCTCTATCTCGACAATCCAGTTTTCATAGGATATACTTGTACTGATTTATAGGGAGAGAAACTGAATTATGTCTTCCCAATTCGTTGGCCAAACCCCCTCTGATCACCCAACCATCGAGGAAGAAACCCCTCCACTCCCTCCTACTGACTTACCTTATGATGACGGAGAACCCTTGGAAAGTAATCGCGATCGCATTGCTATGAATGTTTTGATTGACTCCCTTCACCAAGCATATCAGGGGCGAGATGATTATTTTGCGGGGGGGGAATATGTTTATTTATTACAGTACGCGACAAGTGAGAAATCAAGATTTTCGAGGCCCTGATTTCTTTGTGGTGTTAAATGTAGATGGGACGAGAGAACGTCGCAGTTGGATTGTTTGGGAGGAGGAAGGACGCTATCCTGATGTGATTGTGGAACTCATGTCCCCTTCTACCGCAGGAGAGGATACAGGACGCAAAAAACGAATTTACGAGGAAACCTTTAGAACTCGGAATTATTTTGTCTATAATCCGTTTAATGGAGAATCGCTGCAAGGGTGGTATTTGGGAATTGAGGGACGTTATGAAGAATTAACTCCCAATGAACGGGGATGGTTGTGGTGCGAGAGTTTGGGGTTATGGTTGGGAACGTGGGAAGGGACTTTGACGAAGGAAACAGCGGTCTGGTTGCGGTTGTACGATCGCAATGGTAATTTAGTCTTACTCCCCGAAGAAGTGGCTCGACAAGAACAAGAACGAGCCAATCAGGCTGAATCAGAGCGCGATCGCGAGCGTCAAAGAGCAGAACAAGAACGACAGGAAAAAGAAGCAGAACGTCAGAGAAATCAGCAGTTACGGAATCGCTTGTTAGAATTGGGTGTTGATCCTGAGACTCTCTCCTAAGTCTAATTAACACCATGACTCCCCCCACCTACAACCGCACCCAAACCGACCCTCCTCTCCCTCCAGAGGAGTCTTTACCCACCATGTACGACTTACCCAGTGAAAACCCGGAAGACCCTGGTTTGGATGATTTTCATGCTTGGCAACCGCAACTGTTGCAAGAGACATTTAACTCCCCAAACTATCGCACCGACCAGGTTTATAGTGCTATGGACTTAAACCTGTATTACGACGTGAACCACCCCCTTTGGTACAAGAAACCCGACTGGTTTGGAGTGGTGGGAGTCCCTCGACTGTATCGAGGGGAAGACCTGCGACTGAGTTATGTGATGTGGCAAGAAGGGGTTGCTCCCTTTGTGGTTGTAGAGTTACTCTCACCGGGGACAGAGGATGAAGACTTAGGGACTCGGCCTCGTCAAGAAGGAAGACCTCCGACGAAGTGGGAGGTGTATGAACAGATTTTACGTATCCCTTATTATGTGCTGTTTAGTCGTTATACCAATGAGTTACAAGTTTTTCATTTATTGGGGGGACATTATGAACGGGTGAACTTGACCCATAATCGCATTGTAATGCCAGAAATCGGGTTAAGTTTAGGCGTATGGGAGGGAGAGTACAAAGGATTACATCGTCCCTAGTTGCGTTGGATGACCTTGGAAGGGGAGTTAATTTTAATTTCAGCAGAGGAAGTGGAATTACAGCGTCAAGAAGCGCGAACCCAGCGTCACCGGGCTGATTTAGCCAAAGAACGGGCGCGACAATTGGAAGAACGACTCAGAGCCTTGGGGATTGATCCTGATGCTCTATCCTAGAGGGGGTTGAGTCTAGGTGGAAATCATCCCATTCCTGTTAACTGGCGAGTAAATCTCTGGAATCATCTGAAGATTTCGCCTTGAGTAACCAATAGGCAGTCATTGGCCCGCGTCCTTTAATATGAATTGTCCCCCGTTCTTGGAACTCATAACGGTCTTTTAACTGCTGGTACGTTGCTTCAGTGACTTGAATGCGGCCCGGTTCACCGTGAGACTCCATGCGGGAGGCAATATTGACGGTATCTCCCCATAAATCATAAATAAATTTGCGAGTCCCAATGACTCCGGCAACCACCACTCCGGTATTAATGCCAATGCGAATTTGAAAGGTTTCTCCGGCCTTGCCTTGGAAGGTTTCCACGGCCTCAATCATCGCTAGGGCCATTTTGGCGATCGCATCGGCATGATCTTCACGGGGAAGGGGTAAACCTCCTGCAACCATATACGCATCCCCGATAGTTTTAATCTTTTCTAACCCCAATTGGTCGGTTAAGTAATCGAATGTGGAAAAAATATCATTGAGTAAACCTACCACTTCAACAGCCGGAAGCCGCATGGAAAGCGGGGTGAAGCCGACAAGATCAGCAAAGAGGATGGTCACTTCATCAAAATTTTCCGCGATCGCACCTTGTTCTTGTTTCAGTCGATTGGCAATGGTTTCCGGCAAAATATTTAACAGCAACTCCTCAACTTTTGCCTGTTCTTGGGTTAATTTAGCGGCATCTTCTTCTAGTTGAGTGAGCATTTGATTAATGGTACGTCCTAAACCACTTAACTCATCATCCCCTTTCACCCACACTCGCAAGGCTAAATCATTACTCTCTCCCACTTGGCGAACCTCTTTACTCAACCGTTCTAAACGGAATAAGACTAATTTTTCTAATAAAATGACCGTTAACCCGCCAAAAAAGACCCCAATGCCTAATAACGACCACAGCAAATAATTTAATGCCCGTTGTCCCTGTTTATAAATATCCCTATCTAGGGTAACTTTAACCAACAAAGCCGCTTGTCCCGCAAAATCCTCTAGGAGACTATACCCCACAATTTCATCCTCATGAATAGGTCGAATTAAAATCGGGGACTCTTGTTGTTTTAACGTCGTAATGGCCTCTTGCAAAGGAGACGATAATTGCGGATCATCCACCCGATACATTTCTACATCTAATTGTGTCTGTCTTCCCAGTTCTTCTACTTGTCTGTCATTCAAATAGCGTCCTAAAACAACAGCACCGCGAATTGGCCCTTGATCTTCACTGGTAAGAATAGGTTGAGAAGCAAACATTAACACCTGATCATCTAAAACTAATAATCCCTGGGTTTCACTGTCTAACTCGTCATGTTTCACCATGGGATGTTCTTCAGTGAAATGCTGTTTAAAATCCGCAGGGAGAGGTTGTCTTTTTTCTTGCTTTAAATCAAATGCTTCCCCATAAATAGTATCACCTTGGGGGGTTGCAAAAACAAACACATTAATATCTAACCCAGTAAATGTCGAATCTCTAACATTTTCTGTCACATATTCATCATCTTCTCCCACAATGAATTCATAAGTATCATCCCAAGAAGCCCAATCATCAGTAATCATGCTTAACTGTTGCAATTCTTCTTGAAACGCATTCTTAATTCGTTTCACATTGCGTTCTGTAGTTTGATTTTCCAAATTCTGGAAACTTTGGAGAAGAATCGCAGATAAACTGGCGTAGAGAACAACAATTAAACTAATTAGACTGAAACTAATCAGCAGCAGGGTTTTAGTGCGGAGTTTCATGGGTAAATGATCGGCAAATACTAAGGGTGATCGGTTATGGCCAGTAATTGTCGGCAGTTTGGAGAATCAGTATTTTTCTTCCTGACAAGAAAAGTTTTCATCATCAATACAACAAATTCCGCAAGATTTTCCCTGAGACTCCTGTCTATTTTAGTTTAGTCGAGGAGCGATTTTACTAAAACCCGCAACAACGGTTCAAGATCATCCGGAACACGAAACAAATTTAACCCCTGTTCAATTAATTTCTGTTCCGGATACAAGCGGCCAAACTGCCAAATATTCCCCGTTGTCACCGCACCATATAACACCGATTGCTGGTATTCTGTCCATTGAGCAAGGGCAATCAGTTCAACGGCCAGTTGAGTAAACCCATTGGTCAAATCTTCCCGTTTTGCTTCTATCACCAGTAAAGACTGTTGGGTAGTCAGAAGATAATCTAACACTCCCTGAAGTTGTTCAGATACCTTCAACGGATACTCAATGCGGAGTTGTGCTTGGGTATAATGCACCAATTCCGTCACCACTCGCGCAATTAAAATCTCTCGTCTCGCGGTTTCCGTGGTTAAATTCACAAAGGGGAGAATTTCCTCCAAACGATCTTGTAACTCTTGCAAGCGGTCTAATTCCCCCGTATATTGCGGTAAGTCCAACCGTTTCCGAGAGAAGGAATAGCCCAAATCGGCTACAATATCATCAACTTCTGCCTTTAGCTCGAAAATTTGACTAAATGTATAAGCGCGATTTGGGTTGAGAACACGCATAGCTGCCTCTCTGCGTCCTCTGTGTCTCTGTGGTGAATTTTTAGCTACTTTTATAATACCTGTTCCACCTCACCCTGTTCTTTCAACAAAGCAGCCATTTTCCGACGAATAAGAATCCCTGGTTTATCGGTCATCATGTGTTCCTCTTTGCTAAGATTCAGAGGCACATCATAATCTGTCGTCTCTAAAATTACTTTATCCTCTAACGTCACCTGCCGATCAAAAGCAATCACATCGGTTATGGGAGTCTCTGCTTCGGTATCGTTGCGGAGACAAAATTGGACAATCTGCGAGGTAGAATCATCAATGGGGGTGGGAGTATTGACGATAATATGAACCAGTCCATTAGGATAATTAATCCGCAATTTACAAGTTAACGGCATAAACCAGTCCATATCAAGGGTGCGAGTTGTTTCCCGGTTGGCCATTCTTAGGTTTTTTTGCTGCATTTCTGGGTTTACCACTCCTAATGTCGCTTGGACATGAAGGCCATAATCGGTATCTTGGATATCGAGACTATCTGGGATGGGGTGGTCTTCACTGCCAAAGGTGCTAGTATGCACAAAGGTGGGATGCGCTAGATCAAGTTCATTCTCCATTACCCGCAACCCCGCACAGTTCCACGGTTCATAAAATTCTTGAATAAGACGAAAATTTGGATCATCCGCTTCTGCAATGTGGGGAATGTCCTTTAACGGGTTATTATCTAAACAGACCCAAGCATAGCCATAACGTGGGGTACAGAGATAGGTTGGGATTTTATAGGTTTTGGGAATTGTGGTGTCGTCATTGAGTTGGGGGACTTTCACACAAGTTCCACTGCTGTTAAACTGCCAACCATGATAGGGACAGGTAATTTGGCCATGATTCACTGATCCTAATGATAACGCGGCGGAGCGATGACAGCAGCGATCGCGGGCCGCACAAGGTTTCCCGTCTGCATCTAACCACAGCACAATTTTTTCTCCCAAGAGTTGAAACCCTTGCGGCCGGTCTGAGAGGTAAGATAGAGGCATGACGGGATACCAGAAACGCTTTAAGACAGGTTGGCGAGTAACAAGCATGGTAATTTGAGGAAAAGGACAGTGAAGATCGGGGCGAATTGTGCCATAACAGGGATAGTTATTGGAGATAGTGCTATTCTGCCCGATCAGTAGGGTTGACGCTGTTATGAATTTATCGGTTTTAGAACAATGTTATCGTGTGTTGGCGTTACCGACAGATGCTTCCCTAGAGGAGATTGAGTCAGCATATTTAAAACAAGTCCAAACTCAGCTAAGTCAGGGGGAGAAAGGGGAATTACACCGCTTACAAAAAGCCTATGAAACCCTAAAAGCACATTATCAGCAAAAAGCGTCTGAGGGGACAGAAACGGAGGGTGCGGAGTCTTACTACCTAAAGCAGCTTCAACAGCGTTTAGAGACGCAAGGAAAGCGGGTACAGGTGGATATTCAAGGAGACTGTCTGCGGGTAATGTTTGATGTACGAGCATCGGGAAACCGCCATCAGTTAATGGCTTTAACTTATCACGTTTTACAACAAATTCCCCCTCCTCATCTCGACTGCATCAAGGTGTATGGGATGAAAAGTAAGCGGAAGTTTGCTTGGAGGGAGGAGTTTAATCTATCTGCGAGTCAGTTAACCTCGGAAGATTTAAATTTATTTTCCTTTAAGAGTCGTTTAAATAATATTCTGGCCTTTCCCCTCGCTCTCATTTTAGCGGTGATCATCAACAATGTGGGGGTTTTATATATGCTTTTTCTCGGCTTCCATATCTGGATACACGAATTTGGTCATTCTACCATGGCTTGGTTATCCGGTCATCGTTCTCTCCCGTTACCCATTGGCGTTGCGTTTTCGAGTCATGAACCCTCATTATTTGTCTATTTCGGCCTTTTAATTCTATTTGTTTTATTATTTTATGCCGGGTCTCGGAACAATCAACGCTTTCCCATGATTTTAGCGGTAAGTTTTGCGATTCTGCAATTTATTTTAACTTGGCTCATTCCCGACCATAAAACGCAAATGTTAATCACCTTTGGGGGAGTGGCAGGGGAGTTTTATCTAAGTACCTTTTTAATGGCCAGTTTTTATTTTTCGTTACCCGATAAATGGCGATGGGATGCAGCGCGGTATCTGGTTTTAGTGATTGCTGCTAGTTCTTTTTGGCACAGTTTTTGGTTTTGGACTCATATTAAAGCAGGACAGGAATCTATTCCCTTTGGGAGTCTTTTAGGAGGACGAGGAGATTCTGGGGGAGATATGAATAAATTAATTTTTGATTATCATTGGAATCCGAGTGATTTAGTTAATACTTATACTGGGTTAGGGAATCTTTGTTTATTAATTTTAGTGGGACTTTATGGCTATTTTTTAATCCGTCAAAATAAGGCGTTTTTCTTCGGGTTAAAGCAAAGGGTTATTTATCAACTATATCGCATTAAGCGATAAAGGATGTCACCGTCGTCTTAATCACTACGCTTTATTACTCAATTGATAATTGGGAGGAGATGCAGACACCATTAAATTGCTCCTTGCTGTTGCAGCAAACCCATGACAATGGGGTGAACATCATACCAGAGTTGACCATTGCGATATTCCAGCACATATAATCCATGGAGTAAGTCTAGAAAGCGTTGATCTTTGGGGTCATCGGGGCGGAAATTATGGTAAGTTTTGGCTAAAATATCATAGTCTGCTGTACCAATACGGGTATCAAAGTCTAGACTTAATTTAGTAATAGCTTGCTCGACAATTTCTGAGTTAATTTTAATTGAATTATCATCAGGATTGCGTCGAATTAACCGTAAACAAATGCGACAACATTCATTCGTTAAGCGGATTAATTCTCGTAAAATTCCCCCACTAGAAATAATTAATTGATCAATTGCGTCGGGGTCAATTAATTCTGCACTAATGCGTTTATTCACCACTTCGGCCAGTGTTGCTCTTGGTTCAGGATTAGGAACTGGATTCGCTTGGCGAGATTCCCCCCGATTAAACAGTTTTGAGACAGGCATAATCACCACTTGGTTATTGGTCTCTGTGGTAATGGTAGCCGCTAACCGTACCTCTCGCAATGCGGCAATGGGAATGGTAAAAATTATCCGAAAATTGGGTTGGAGAGTAGCGCGATCGCAGCAAAACAGCGATTAGATACAATTTGAGTTAGGCTAGACCCTAGCCTAACTCATTTCTCTGATCTGAGAAGTCAAAATGGTACAAACCCCCGCAAAACCCGAAACCGAAACGCTATCGCTGAATTTACCCAAACATATTAAACTCTATGTCACCCAAGACCAGTTTGCTGCGCTTGCAGCGAGCAATCGAGAGTTACGACTAGAAAGAACTGCACAAGGAGAATTAATTGTGAATCCCCCCACAGGTTGGCAAACGGGAGAACGCAATAGCAGTATTTCTGGAGAGTTGTATCTATGGTGGCGAAATGCAGGTGAACCTGGCAAAATCTTTGACTCCTCGACTGCCTTCATTTTACCCAATGATGCCACTCGTTCTCCCGATGCTTGTTGGATTAGCCAAAACCGTTGGGATGCACTAACCCCAGAGCAAAAGGGAACATTTGCCAAGATTTGTCCTGACTTTGTGGTGGAATTGCGTTCTGCTTCCGATACCCTCCAATCGCTACAAGAGAAAATGAGAGAGTATCAGGAGAATGGGACTAAATTAGGTTGGTTGATTAATCCGCAAAAAAGAACAGTGGAAATTTATCGAATTGGGTTAGCGGTAGAGGTGTTAGAAAATCCCAATGAGTTATGGGGTGAAGCGGTTTTACCGGGGTTTGTGTTGAATTTGCGTCGAGTGTGGGGTTGAGAGGAGTTCTGAATCATCATTCCCGACATTAGCGAATCAAAGCAACTGAGGACAAAAGGTGCGGAGCAGTGAGTGGGGAGAAGCGCAAATTTTACTCATTTTGTGTAGGTAAAAGAGGAGTAATATAGTTTAAAAGGTCTGGGATATCATTTTGAATGACTTGCCAAACCAAATCAATTTTGATGGTATCATAATCGTGGACTAAGCGATCGCGCATTCCCGCAATTTGCCGCCACTGAATTTGTACATGGGTTTCTCGAAAATCGCTAGATAATCTTTTCACCACTTCACCAATAATTGTAATTTCGTATAAGATAGCCAGTTGAGTTCGTTCATCTCCATAAAAATCGCTTTCAGTCATATCACTGGTTAGCCTAAGAATAGTTTGGCACAGTCTGGCAATATCAAGCAGATAAGACTTGTCCTGATTCATAAATTGTTTTAGCGGTATTTAAAATATTTTGACGGCGAATCCAGTTATGACTATCAAGAATAGAACGTTTTTCTATAATATCAACTTTTCGACCCGTTAAATCTTCGAGTTGATATTGAATTCTCACTAAGTCCATTAAACTTAATTGAATTTCTGGATTAAAAACAACTAAAAAATCAAGATCACTATTAGGGTTAAAATCCTCTCGCAACACTGACCCAAACAGAGCTAATTCTTGGATATTATTCTCTACACAGAAATCCAGTATTTCTTGGGGAGATAAATTTAATCTTTCTTGAATTTGTTGATTCATAAAGCGAAGGAGACGTTTGTCCTTTGGAGAATATCTATAGCATTTTCAAATGAGGAGTAAACTCCCATGGGGGTTTACTCTAATACTAAAAACCCCCTATATACCTGATTCCCTGTTCCCTGTTCCCTGTTCCCTGTTCCCAATGCCTTACAAGTCAGTTTACAACTCTGATGAAAACGCTATATAAAAAAAGTAGGACAGAGTAAAACCCCATCCTACTTAAATTTAACCCAAAACCCCTCTAAAGTTCCGGCGCTTTTAACGCTACGGGTTCACCTTGGGGTGCTGATTCTTTGGCAACCGTCGGCACAAACTCCCGGACATAGGCCGTTAATTGTGTCGTGGTTGTATCATAAATTTGGGTGGCTAGTTTGGGATATAACCCAATGCCAATGATGGGAATTAACAGCGACGCAATGATGAAGACTTCTCTCGGTTCAGCATCAATTAACGCCTCATGTTCGACCAATTCTTTATTCTCTGTGCCATAGAAGATTTCGCGCAACATGGACAACAGATAAATGGGGGTGAGAATAACCCCAACGGCAGCCAGTAACACCACTAACACTTTAAATGTTGTGTTATAGGCATCGCTGGTGGCAATTCCCACAAAAACCATTAACTCGGCCACAAACCCACTCATTCCAGGTAACGCTAAAGACGCGAGGGAACAAGTGGTCCACATGGCGAAGATTTTTTTCATTTTCTGCCCTACGCCACCCATTTCATCGAGCATTAAGGTATGGGTGCGGTCGTAGGTGGCCCCCACCATAAAGAATAAACTAGCCCCGATTAAGCCGTGGGAAATCATCTGTAAAACGGCCCCACTCATGCCTAATGAGGTAAAGGAGGCAATGCCAATGAGGACAAACCCCATGTGGGAGATGGAAGAATAGGCGATTTTCCGCTTTAGGTTACGCTGGGCAAAGGAGGTTAGGGCTGCATAAATGATGTTGACTACCCCCAAAATAATTAACACGGGGGCAAACTTCACATGGGCTTCCGGTAACATCCCTACATTCATGCGAATTAGCGCGTAGCCGCCCATTTTCAGCAGGATACCCGCCAGTAACATATGGGCGGGGGCTGTGGCTTCTCCGTGGGCATCGGGTAGCCAAGTGTGGAGGGGGAAGATGGGGAGTTTTACCCCGTAGGCGATGAGAAAACCACCGTAGAGGAGGAGTTGCAGTTTGAGGGGGAAATCTTTTGCTGCGATCGCGCTCATATCAAACGTAGCCGTATCCCCATAAAAAGCCATCGTCAAGGCCGCAACCAGAATAAATAACGACCCCCCTGCGGTATAAAGAATAAACTTCGTTGCCGCATAGAGACGCTTTTTCCCCCCCCAAATGGAGAGAATGAGATAAACCGGGACTAACTCCAATTCCCAAACGAGGAAAAAGAGTAACATATCCTGTACGGCAAACACAGCAATCTGTCCGCCGTACATGGCCAACATGAGAAAATAAAACAGCTTCGGCTTCAGCGTCACAGGCCAAGCCGCCATAATGGCCAAAGTGGTAATAAACCCGGTTAAAATCACCAAGGGCATGGATAACCCGTCAACCCCGACAGACCATTTCAAATCAATATCGGGAATCCATGTATATTGTTCAACCAGTTGTAACTCCCCACTAGAGAGGTCATACCCGGTATAAAAGGCATAGATAATTAATGCAAAGTCCAGTAAGCCCACAATCAGGGCATACCACCGGACTGTTTTACCGTCCTTATCGGGAATGATTGGAATTAAAAGACTCGCTGCAATGGGAAACAGAATAATTGCAGTAAGCCAAGGAAAATTTGCCATGTCCATTAGCTGATCTTTGATAACCAAATTCGTCTTTTTTAGGGAACAGGGAACAGTAATCAGTAATCAGTAAACAGTAATCAGTCACCCATTACCAATTACCCATTACCCATCACCCAACTTATTACGTCACACTAGAAACCACCACAAAGCCTAACACCGCCGCAAAGACAATTAGAGCATAGAATTGAACACGACCACTTTCAAGGTATTTCAAGCCTTGTCCTGTGATCACAGTGACTAACCCGGTTAAATTAACCGCCCCATCGACTACTTTATAGTCAATTTCGAGCATTTCCCGGGCTAGACGACGACTATTCATCACAAAGACCTTGTGATAGAGTTCGTCAAAATACCACTTGTTGAGGGAGAAGTTGTAGAGGGGGCGGAATTGTTGGGCGATTTTGCTGGGATTAATTTTCCCTTGTCGGTACATCAAAGACGCAACAGTAATACCAATCAACGCAATTCCGACACTGGCCCCGGCCATAATTAAAAATTCCGTCCAGTCAAACTCGCCCGCTTCTGCCACGACTTCTGCCGCTTCCGTGGGGGCATGAATGAACTCCTCAAACATATTTTCCCAAGGTTTACCAATCCAACCAATCATAAAGGACGGAATGGCTAATAAGACCAAGGGTAAGGTCATGGTTAAGGGAGACTCGTGGGGTTCACTGCTATGGTGATGCCCGTGATCATCGTGTTCTAATTCTTCTGGGTCCATTGCCCCCGGCCCAAAGGCGGGTTCTAAGTTTTCCTCATTTTGAGGAGATACTGCATTTTTCAACTGGGCAATGATGGACTCATCGGTTCCGCGAAATTGCCCCTCAAAGGTCATGAAGTACATCCGGAACATATAAAAGGCGGTAATTCCGGCAGTGGCCCAACCGACAACCCATAAGGCGGGATTGACTTCAAAGGCTAATCCTAAAATTTCATCCTTGGACCAGAATCCCGCAAAGGGCGGAATGCCGCAAATGGCCAATGTCCCCACTAAAAAGGTAATCGCTGTAATGGGCATATATTTCCGTAAACCGCCCATTAAGCGCATATCTTGCGCCAAATCAGGATCATGACCGACAACGCCTTCCATTCCGTGAATGACTGAACCGGAACAGAGGAACAACATGGCTTTAAAGTAAGCGTGGGTCATCAGGTGGAACAGTCCAGCCGCATAAGCCCCTGTTCCCATAGCCATCACCATATAGCCCAATTGGGAGATTGTAGAGTAGGCTAATCCTTTCTTAATGTCGTTTTGGGTAATGGCGATACTGGCCCCTAAAAAGGCGGTGAATGCGCCTGTCCAAGCAATGACGGACATGGCCGAGGGGATGGGTTCAAATACCGGATACATCCGCGCAATGAGGAAGACTCCCGCAGCCACCATGGTGGCTGCGTGAATGAGGGCGGAAATTGGGGTGGGGCCTTCCATGGCATCGGGAAGCCACACATGGAGGGGAAATTGGGCGGATTTGGCCACGGGACCTAAAAAGACCAAAATGGCGAATAATGCTGCTAAACCGCCCGCTAATGCCCCGGAGGAGACCATTTCTTGCAGGCGATCGCCCATAATATCAAATTCAAAACTCCCGGTGGCCCAGTAGAGTCCTAACATCCCTAAGAGGAGGCCAAAGTCTCCCACTCGGTTGACCACAAAGGCTTTTTGACAAGCATCAGCCGCTAAGGGGCGATCGTACCAAAAGCCGATCAGCAGGTAGGAACACATCCCCACCAGTTCCCAGAAAATGTACACCTGGACTAAGTTCGGGCTGATCACTAATCCCAGCATGGAGGCACTAAATAAGCTCAAATAGGCATAAAAGCGCACATAACCGGGATCGTGTTCCATGTAGCCATCGGTGTAGATCATCACCAAAAAGGCGATCGTTGTCACGATCGCTAGCATCAGGGAGGTCAGGGGATCAATAATGAATCCCATAGACAGGTGAAAACTCCCGGCGGCTGCCCATTCAAAGCTCTGGGTAAAGGCTTCGTGGCCGTGGATTTGACTCCACAACAGGGCAAAGGAGAATCCCATCGCCACCCCTAAGAAGGTGATGATGAGGACTGCGTTCAGTTTCCGCAGTTGATTAGTCAATTTGTTTAGCGAGATTAACCCCAACCCTACCAAGGTCGCAGCGACCAAGGGAAGCACTGGAATTAACCAAGCGTACTTATAGAGGAATAGTTCCATCACCAATGACTCAGTTTAATTTTCTTCAAGATTTAGTGAATACTGTTAATAATTGTGACATACCGGGTTAATTAACAGAGTGTTTATACTCATTTAATGTTTCTATAGGGGGGTTCACAAACAACCAATTCCCCATTCCCCATTCCCCATTCCCCAAGAAAAAACCCCCTAGCTGAGGAGGTTTGAGGCTAATATTCCGTTTGGGTTCAAGAGTTATGCAGTTTTGGCTAAAGTCTTGAAACTGAGACTCTCTAGGGTTTTACGCAAGTCCTCCCGTCCGGAAAATCCTTCGATTCGATAGAGCAATTCTCCTTCTGCAAAAATCAACAAGGTGGGTAGCATCTTGAGTCGATAGCTGTTGACTAATTTGAGGTTTTCATCAGCGTTGACATTCACTAATTGGATGGGTTCGCTACAGTCTTGTTGAAATTTGAGTAAAGTTGGCTCGATCGCTAGACATAATTTGCACCAGGGGGCCCAAAAGTGGACGAGGACAGGGGAAGATGCGTTTAAAACGGATTCTGTAAAAGTCGGTTCGTTTGTCGTCAGCAACATAACGCCAGTGTTTTAAGTAAACGAGATTTATTATTCAGACTTGGCATTATGCTACATCCGATTGGGATCAAGTGGTATAGGGATATATGGCTATTTGTCTGAAGAATTTTGCAGGGGACGGGGGATCATGTCTAGAAAACTTCGCTGGTGCAACGTGCAGCATTCATCTGGGCCATGGAAAGGACAATTTGATCGATCGCATTAATTAACCGTTGTCCCGACTGGCCGGGTTGGTTGACTAAGATACTAAACACCAGTTGTCCATATTGGGGATGTTCCATATAACCGGAGAGGGCCCGGACTCCTCGTAATGTTCCGGTTTTGGCGCGGACTCGTCCTTCTGCGGGGGTGGCCCGGAAACGGTTGCGTAAGGTCCCACTCCGGCCCGCAACGGGGAGGGAAGCGTAAAAAATATTACTCCCGTAGGCATATTTCATGACTTTTAAGGTTTCGACGAGGGAAAGGGGTGTGGCGACATTTTGTCGGGATAACCCGGACCCGTCCACTTGGCGAAAGCTACTGGGGGAAATGCCGAGGCGACTCAAGGCGTTTTGGGTGGCGTTATAGCCGCCTATGCCGCGAAATAAGCGGTCTGCGTAGCTATTATGACTCCGGGTATTAATGACCCCAACCCACGCGCCTAGGTTGGAGGAGGCGACGGGAGATTGGGGATCATACATTTGTAGGGCGGCGGCGGTGGTGAATAGTTTATTATTGGAGGCGGGAATTAAGGGTAAGTTGGTGTTGTAGGTGTAGAGTACCCGATTTTGTTCGACGGATTCGATATGTACTCCCCAACGGGCCCCGGAAAAGGTGGGTTGTTTAATAATACGGCTGATGGTTGCGGGGAGGTTACTGGGACAAGTGGCGGCAATTTGTTGGGGGTCAATTTGTGAGCTTTCTGCTTCTGCGGAGAAGGAGTCTAGGTGAGACGTTGAGGGACTCGATGTGGCTTGTGCGAGGTGGGCTGTTCCCCCTAAACTTAGGGTGGCTACGGTGAGTAGTGAAAGGCTTTGAGTGAAAATTTTGCTGTTTTTCATGAGCGAGTGGTGTGTCATGGCAAGTCGCAGTGATTTTAGCATTTCTTTATGGTTTTAAGCGGCGGTTCTGTTGTGGGATATCTGGTGTCCTGTTGGGTCAAGGGTTTGACTGTTGATTAGAATTTTTTATGGTTGCTGAATGCCGCGATCGCGTTTTAAGATCAAGACTTCTGGATTCAATAAAAGTTTCTTGTTGGGCAGAGGGCAGAGGGCAGAGGGCAGAGGGCAGAGGGC
>NZ_JAQMSD010000042.1 GCF_028330525.1 Spirulina sp. CS-785/01 | reverse complement strand
CTGGGAGGCCGTTGATAACTGGGAGGCCGTTGATAACTGGGAGGCCGTTGATAACTGGGGGAACGGCGATAGGTCGTCTCTTGGGGAGGACGACGGGACTGGGGTGGCCGATAGTTGGACGTGGGTTGAGGCCGTTTTGGGGGTTGAGGACGAGGGGGAGTGGTGGGGACGGAAATGGGACGTTGCGGTTTAATCGAACGGAGGTAGTCTCGGGCCTGGTTTAATTCTTTGATTTTTTCCCCGGCTTGTTCTAGTAATCTAGGATCATCTTTGGGGAGTCGGTCGGGATGCCAAACAAAGACTAAATCTTTATAAGCCCGATTCACCTCCTCTAGAGAGGCCCCCGGCTGGAGTCCAAGCAAACGGTAATAGTGATCTGGATGATGTCTCATAAGCGTTGGGAGCGATTGGCATCTTTCCTATGCTAAAGCGAATAAGCCTGACCTATCTTAAATATTAGGAAAACTACAAAAAGTAATGTAGTGTAACCTTGACATTTCCTGTCCCTGACATTTCCTGTCCCTTCTGCCCTCTTTATTCAGAGCATGAGTTCTAATCAATCTTTAATCGATCCACTCAGTCAAGCCCTCGGACGTATTATAGTCGGGCAATCGGCTTTAATTCAACAACTTCTCGTCGCGCTCCTCAGTGGAGGCCATGTAATTTTGGAGGGGGTCCCCGGTACGGGGAAAACGTTGTTGGTGAAGGTGTTGGCGAAGTTGATCCAAGCGGATTTTCGCCGGGTGCAGTTAACGCCGGATGTTTTGCCGTCGGATATTTTGGGGACAAATGTGTTTGATCTCAATAGTCGCACGTTTTCGCTCAAGAAGGGGCCGGTGTTTACTGAGGTGTTATTGGCCGATGAGATCAACCGGACTCCTCCTAAGACGCAAGCGGCCTTGTTGGAGGCCATGGAGGAGCAACAGGTGACGCTCGATGGGGAAACGTTACGACTGCCTCAGTTATTTTGGACGATCGCTACCCAAAATCCGTTAGAGTTTGAGGGGACTTATCCGTTACCGGAAGCCCAGTTAGACCGCTTTTTGTTTAAGTTGGTGGTGGACTATCCGGAGCAAGCGGCGGAGAAACAGATGCTGCTCAATACCCAGAAGGGGTTTCAGGCGAAGCGGTTGAATTTTATGAAGATTCAGCCTGTGGCAACGGTGGAGCAGGTGTTGGAGGCACAACAGGCGGTGCAACAGGTGCAGGTGGAGGAGGGGGTGTTAGATTATTTGTTGGAGTTGGTTGCGCGATCGCGGCAATCCCCTGATCTGGAGATTGGGGCTTCTCCCCGATGTGCGGTAGCATGGTTACAAACCAGTAAGGCTCAAGCATGGATCGCAGGCCGAAGTTTTGTCACCCCAGATGATATAAAAGCAGTTGCTTCCCCCCTCCTCCGTCACCGTCTCATCCTCAAACCAGAAGCCCAGTTAGACGGGGTACAAGTGGAGCAAGTGATTAATTCTCTTTTAAAACAAGTTCCTGTCCCACGGTAATAATGGGTAATGGGTAATGGGTAATGGGTAATTGAAGCTAAGAAACCGGGTTTCTGTGTAAAATTTAGGCTAAACACGATAACTTTAGAGAGAAACCCGGTTTCTCCCACCAATAACAAACAACAAAAAACAAACAAAAAATGCCAACTCAAACCGAAACTCTACCCCTTTTAGGACAATCCGTAAGTGAACTCACCGACTGGGTACAAACCCAAGGACAACCCTCTTATCGAGGGAAACAATTGCATCAATGGTTATATCAAAAAGGGGCGCGATCGCTCTCTGAAATTACCGTTTTTCCTAAACAATGGCGCGAAACCCTCGCCGAAACCTCCATTGGCCGTTCCGCTATTCATCATTGCAGCATTGCCCCCGATGAAACCCGCAAATATTTACTCCGTCTCGCCGATGGGTTAATCATTGAAACTGTAGGCATTCCCACGAAAAAACGCCTCACCGTCTGCGTTTCCTCCCAAGTGGGGTGTCCCATGAATTGTGATTTCTGTGCCACCGGGAAAGGGGGATTTACTCGTAATTTACAAGCCCATGAAATTGTTGATCAAGTGTTAACTGTCCAAGAGGACTTTCAACGACGGGTGAGTAATGTAGTGTTTATGGGTATGGGTGAGCCTTTGTTAAACTTAGAACAGGTTGTAGCGGCGGTGCGATCGCTCAATCAAGATGTCGGCATCGGACAACGCTCCTTAACCATCTCCACTGTTGGCATCCCCAAACAAATCCAACAACTCGCCCAACACCACCTCCAAATCACCTTTGCCGTCAGTCTCCACGCCTCCAACCAACGCCTCCGTCACCAACTCATCCCCAGTGCCAACCATTATCCCCTCACCGCCTTATTAGACGATTGCCGAGAATACGTCAAAATCACAGGCCGACGAGTCACCTTTGAATATATCCTCCTGGCAGGAGTCAACGACTTACCCGAAAACGCCCAACAACTGGCACAACACCTCAAAGGGTTTCAATCCCACGTCAACTTAATTCCCTACAACCCCATTAACGAAGCCGACTATCAACGGCCCAGCAAACAAAACATTCAACAATTTAGCGAAATTCTCCAAAACCACAACATCGCCACCAGCGTCCGCTATTCCAGAGGCTTAGAAGCCAATGCCGCCTGTGGCCAACTCCGCGCCTCACAAGCAGTAAACAGTAAACAGTAAACAGTGAGATAAAAGTTTCCCCCCTCGCCCTTTGGGAAAGGGGGCTAGGTGGGGGTGCTTTCCCCCCTCGCCCTTTGGGAAAGGGGGCTAGGTGGGGGTGCTTTCCCCCCTCGCCCTTTGGGAAAGGGGGCTAGGTG